>JAICWG010000028.1 GCA_025934915.1 Nitrospira sp. | reverse complement strand
GGCCAACGCATGGCTGACAGGAGGTCTTGGCATCGCTGAGGATCAGCGAAGTACTTGATAGCTTCTTGAAGGGTGGTCGGGAGCTTGGGCTGACTCATGGGTTCCTCCATAATGGAGGGCCCATAATGGCATATTGGCTAGCGATGAGTCAAGTATATTAATGCCGGAACTTTCATGCCAATTTCGTAGATGGTTCGTTTTCCGTGGAATTGAGCTATGAATGAGAGATAAAGAGAGGTAGAGCAAAACGGTTGTCAGGCATAAGAGGGTGCGTGACCCGGCTTCCACTTGATACTGCAACCAATGCTGGGTCTCTGGTTACTGTCGATAGATTTGCCGATGAGTGCTGCCTGGATGGCGGAGCGGAGATCATGGCCAGTGACCGGCTTGTTATTTCCTGGTCGGCTGTCATCCAATTGCCCACGATATACCAGCCGCCTGTCATGATCGAAGAGATAGAAGTCCGGAGTACAGGCGGCTCGATAGGCCTTCGCAACTTCCTGCGTTTCGTCGTGACAAAATGGAAAGGTAAAGTTCAAACGTAAGGCCATTTCTTTGAGCTTGGGCGGCGCATCGTCCGGGTACCCTACCGGGTCATTGCTGCTGATGGCGATGATCCCCAAACTCGTGTCTCTATAGTCGAGTCCAATCTTGGCGAGCTCCTGCTCGACATGCACAACGTAGGGACAGTGCCGACAGATGAACATAACCAAGAGCGCGGGTTTATCGGCAAACGATTCGAGTGAATAGGTTTGTCCGCTCACGACATCGCGGAGTGAAAAAGGCGGTGCGGCTGTTCCCAGGGAGAGCATGGCGGATGATATTGCCACAATAGAAGCTCCTTATCTGATGAGATGCTGGTAAGGGGAGAAGATGCCGCATGTTGTCAGCTTGGGTCAAGTACCAGTGAGGTCACGACATTTCTTGCGCCATAGCTGAGTGAAAAGATATGCTGCTGCACAACTCTTGAACGTGTGGGCAAGCCATGACAGAGAAAGTGGTCACGTCGATGAAAGGGAGGACGAGCATGTGGATTGTCTGGTTGCTGGTGCTGCTGGGGTTTCCGGTTACGGTGCAGGCGCATGATGAGATGAAGCCTGAGACGCCGACCCTCACGATCAGCGAAACCGGCACGGTGACGCAAGCGCCGGATACGGCTTTTGTGACGTTCGGCTTGGGCAGTCCCGGTAAAGTACTCGCCGAGGCGCAGAGGCGGAACAGTGCCGTCATGGGCAACGTCATAGATCGGCTGCGGGAGTTACAAATCGACAAGGACCGAATCCAAACCTCGTCCTTTACGGTCTCCCCGCATTATCGACCCCAGCCTAAACGCTCCGCCGATGCGCCGCCTGCTTCTCCGGAAATTGTCGGCTATGTGGTCAGTAACATGGTGACGGTGGAAATTCGCACCCTCGATAAGGTGGGGACGGTGATCGAAGAAGTCTTGAAGGTCGGGGCGAACAGCTTTCATGGGTTGCATTGGGGGTTGCGCGACGAACAACCGGTACGCCTGAGTGCATTGAAGCAGGCCGCTACCAAGGCGCGTGAAAAAGCCGCAGTCCTGAGCGAGGCGCTGCAGGTAAAACTCGTGCGGGTGTTATCAGTCAGCGAAGGTGGCCGTATGGTCAGACCGGCCGCTCTGATGGCACGCATGGCGATGGACGTGGGCGGAGGCGACGTGCCGATCTCGCCTGGGGAGTTGAAGATCGAGGCAACGGTGACGTTGGTTTACGAAATTGCCTCGAACTGAAGCGACTCTTCCTTGCATGACTTGGTGCAAGTCTCATCCGCCGAGCCCATTGGAAGCGATCGAAGCGGACATCAGAGTCATTGAGCAGGACATCAAGAAGATGCTGCATGACCCCAAGGTAAGGCTTGCGCAGTCATGTGTCCCAGGCTATCATTTTGCTATCGCTGGCGACAGATAGCGAAAAGCGAGGAACAATGGCTCAAATTCTCATCAGACACCTTGACGACAAGCTGGTCGGGCGGCTCAAAAAACGGGCGAAAGGGATGGGCGATCGTTGCAGGCCGAAGCGAAGCGAATTCTGGAAGAGGCCGCGCCCGACTATGAAGCGGTCTGGAGGCGGATCGATCGTCTCCGTAACAGGCTGAAGCGGTCGGGGCGAATCTTCAGCGATAGCGCCGAGTTGATCCGCGAGGATCGCGATCGGTGAGCCACTATGTGGTTGACGCGAGCGTCGCGGTCAAGTGGTTCGTCCCGGAAGCCCATAGCGATTCGGCGCTTCGGCTGCGCGACCAAGCGCATACATTGCATGTGCCTGCTTTCTTTACATTGGAATTCGCCAATGCCTGTGCAAAAAGCTTCGGCGTGAAGAGTTGACAAAAGCGCAAGCCAGCTACGCTCTTGGCGAGTTGCACAATATCCCGTTATTCCGGCACGCCGATGACGTGCTCCTTCCCTCTGCTTCGATCTTGCCGCTGACACTCAAGCCGCTTTGTACGACTGCCTGTATCTAGCCTTGGCCTTCATCGTCGACGCCCGGTTTGTGATGGCGGATCGTAAGTGTGCGGAGACCCTGAGGCGATCTCGTTACGGCTCATACCTCTTGTGGATCGAGGATCTCCCATGAACTGGAAACCCTATTCGGTCTACCCTCATGAATAAGCAGAAACTGCTCGCCAAGGCGTTGGCCGGCTCGAAAAATCTGCGGTTCACCGAAGCTGTCGCGCTCGCGAAAGCGTTCGGTTATCGTTTGGCGAGGACCAAGGGAAGCCATCGCATTTTCGTTCATCCTAAAATCAAGGAACTGATCAACCTTCAAGAAGTCGGAGGCAAGGCAAAGCCGTATCAGGTACGTCAGTTGCTTGATGTCGTGGAACGGTATAATCTACGGCTGGAATTGGAAGATGAGCCATGAAGGATTATCACATCAATATCTTTTACAGCGATGACGACAAGGGTTACATTGCCGACATTCCTGATCTCGAAGCCTGTTCTGCTTTCGGCAAAACACCGGCAGAGGCGCTCAGGCAGGCACAACTGGCCAAGAAGGCCTGGTTGGAAGCCGCCCGTGCCGAGGGCAAACCTATTCCCCGTCCTCGGTACCGCCCTGCAATTTATCAGACCGGCTCATGAGCGGTTCCCTGAACGCTGACGAGTTAGATGCCGAGCTACCTGCGTGGCGAGGGCAACACAACACGCCTGAAAAGGTCGCGGCGACGCATCGGAAAGTTTTGCTGGACCGCGTGGTTCAGTCCATGGCGTTTGAGAGCCAGCCGATCAGTATGGAGCGTCTCAAGACCTTGACCGGGATTCCAAAAGCCAAAGCGACCTAACCGCTACTCTTGAATTTGACATCGTCAAGGCCACCTTTCCCGATTCAGAATGAATTTCTAAGAGCCTCATGGCCTAGTGGCAGGATTGGAGTCCGTTCCAGCTTTCAGTTCTGAGATGGTGCCTCTTCCTTTTCTCTCCAGCGGTTGACTTATAACTTGACTCATACTTGACTCATTTACTATGCTGGACTTATGGTGTTTCAACCAAAATTCAGCATTACTCCCACTACACTAAGAGAACTGGAAGCCATCGCGGGTATGCGCGAGCGCATTCTTGCAGCCACGATCCAGGTGCCGTGGATCCCGAAACTGCAACGTGATGCACGAGTGCGGAATACTCACAGTTCCACGGCCATTGAAGGAAATCCCCTAACGCTGGAACAGGTGCGGCTCATCGAAGAAGGACATGGTCTACCAGCCGAACCGCCTCGGTCGCAACGAGAGATCCTCAACTACCTGGCAGGGCTTCGGTTTATCGACCGACACAGCAAGAAGAAAAAGATCAGCCACACAGACATCCTCAAATTACACAAGTTACTTGCCACAGAAGTGATGGACCAAGGTTCTGCAGGCCGATATCGAGACATACAGGTCTACGTGGGGCGATACACTCCTCCTGCGCCCAATATGGTTAGTGGTCTGATGAGTGAGCTTCTGGAATGGTGGAATAACCATGCCCGCGAATGGTCACCGGCCGTGTCGTCAGCCATCCTCCATTACCAGTTCGAGGATATTCATCCGTTTGCCGACGGAAACGGGCGCACCGGCAGAGCGCTGGCGCTGTGGGAACTCTACCGTCGAGGGTTTGACACTCACCATATCTTTTCAGTCGATGAGGTGTATTGGGAAGACAGATCTGCATATTACGACGCGCTTGCTAACGTGCGGAAACAAGGGAGTGATCTCACGACGTGGGTTGAGTACTGTGCCAAGACATTGCGAATTACATTGGAACGTGTCTGGACCCGTATCCAGCATCTCCAAGCCGGTTCGGGACCAAAAAAAGTGCTGTTGCGCCCACGCCAAGAGCAACTGCTTCGACTGCTCAAGGACCGGGGGGCGATGACGCCCAAAGAGCTTCGCGAAGGCTTACGCGTTTCCAAACAAGGAGCTATGGATCTCTTGAATCCGCTCTTGGAGGCCGGGCTGGTGCAACGAAGCGGAACGATAAAATCCGGACACTATAGTCTTGCCTAATCGTCATGCCAACAAATCCTAATATCCATGGAAGCCTCGGCCAATCTGGACAGGTCGTGACATATCTTGAACTTGAACGGCTTATCTATGCGTTCGAAGCGATCTTGGAACGGTTTGGCATTCAGATCCAGCCAGGCTCTGAGCTTGAGAAGGCGTGCTGTTCAGTGCTGGAAGCGATGGGTAAGAGTCAGAATGCCAATATCTGTGATCCACGGGAAGATATCCGTCACGGATTTACTGAAGTCTTGGGCATCTGGTTTTTCCTCAAGAGGATTGTTCGCTTGGAAGATCACGCAGGTTTCCCGCAATTTGTACCGCACTTGGCTCTTCTCAATAAAGGTACTGTTGTGCAGAATAAGCGAGCTCCGCTGTGTCAAGAGGCTACTAACAAGATATTCGAGCTTTTGTTTGCTTTGGTATCGCTTGATGTCAGCGAGGAAGTCATTTTGGATCATCCCTCCTCAGCTAAGGGTGATAATCCCGATGTTCTGGCAACGATTGGCGGACAATGCTGGGGATTCGCGTGCAAGACCATTTATGGGTCTTCAGGGAAGACTTTTTACGACAATCTGGAGAAAGGGGTGGAGCAAATTGAAGCAGCTCCCAACGCTCAGGTTGGCACCGTAGTGATGAATTTTCGAAACATCATCAGCCATGATGAGTGCTGGTCAATTATGAACGAAATCGAATACCGTAATGGCGCAGAACCGATTTTTTCCGCATATGAGCGGCCAGCGGAGTTCATTGCCTCGCACATTACTGAAATAGTCAAACAGAAGCGCGATCAAGTGGTAGCTGAGATTGGGCTTCCCAATGTCGTGAATCTATTCTTCGGCAAGAAAGCGATCCCTGCGTTTCTCGCCGTCTGCTTAACAAGAACAGGCAAGGTGAGTGCGCTCGGACCGGTTCCTATCTCAATCACCATGCTATGCGTCGGCGAGTTTGGAGATGTTCAAGCATACAAGAGGGTAATTGAGAAAATTAACTCCGCCTTGCATGAATGTGTGCAGCTGTGAAGACGGAGCCGTTGCAGGCAGTGTTATTAATCGATGCATGCAGATTAGCCGACCATCGAACTCGGAGTTACTCGGTTTGTTTCGCTCCCCCTTCCCACAGCTTCACGGTGCGGTCCCATGATGCGCTGGCGAGGCGTTTGCCGTCTGAGGAAAAGCCTCCTCGCAGATGATTTCTACGGCCTAAAGGAGTATTCTCCGGCTCAGGAGTTCAAAAGTAAGATGGTCCAATCAGCAAGGAATGCAAGCACAGTTCAGACTATTGTCGCTGAAATGGTACGGCGTATTGTCGAACGGTTCCATCCTGAGCGAATCATTCTCTTTGGATCACACGCCCGCGGGACGGCCGGTCCACATAGCGATGTCGATTTGCTCGTTGTAATGCAGCCGCACGGTTCGAAACGAAGGCGAGCCGTCGAGATTCATGGATTGCTGGCCGGCATGGGCGTTCCTAAAGATGTCATTGTCGTGACTCCTGAAGAATTCGAAGTGTATCGAGACGCGCCTGGGACTGTGATAAAAACGGTGTGGCGAGAGGGAAAGATCCTGCATGACCGTGCGGCCTAAGGACGAGGATCTTGTCCGGGCCTGGGTTCTCAAGGCCGAACATGACTTGCTCAACATCGAAAATAATCTCGCTGCGCGGGAGATCCCATGAGATACCGTTGGTTTTCATGCGCAGCAATGCGGAGAGAAGTACCTCAAAGCCCTTCTAGTTTCTCGGCAAGTCGACCCTCCGAAGATTCACGATTTGACCGAACTTTATGCACTATTGCCGGATGGCCTGCTGGTAGACTTCGACGTACGCTTACTCGAAGAATTGAATCCTTACTCCATTGAAGGGCGATACCCTGGAGTATGGGAGCCTGTTGAACAAGCAGAGGCACTTCAGGCTGTTGAGGCTGCGAGAACGATTCGCCAGGCGATCCGCCGGATACTGCCTGGCACCTGTCTCGTTTGAACTATACGGATATTGGAAGAAATGCGTTCGGCGAGTTGTTCTGCAACTCTGTGGCAGATCCGTGCGAGGTTACTCTTCCGCTTTCGCTCCCCCTTCCCACAGCTTCACGGTGCGGTCCCAGGAGGCGCTGGCGAGGCGTTTTCCGTCGGAGGAAAAGGTGACGCAGCGCACGGGGCCGCTATGGCCTTTCACGGTCCGAAAGTTTCGACCGGTGGCCAGATCCCAAAACTTGATCATGTGATCGTCGCCCGCGCTGACCAACACTTTCCCGTCCGGGGACACAACGAGACAGCGGACCCAGTCCTTGTGGCCGGTGAGGGTTTTCTTCTCGACCGCATTCGGCATCTCGAACAGCTTGATGGTGGCATCTCGGCTGCCCGTGATCAAGAGCTTCGCGTCGGGGGTGAAGGTCATGGCGCCGATCCAATAGTCCATCGGTTTTTGGAATCCGCCGTCATCCGCGATAAAGTAGCCGCGGGTTTCAGTGGTATCTTCCTGATCCTCCTTCCAATGGCCGTCGTGCAGCACCTTCTCCTCGCCGCTCGGGAGCACTTCCCAAATCTTGATCTTCCCGATGTCGGTCCCGCTGGCGAGATGAATGCCGTCCGGTGAAAACGCCACGCAGACCGACCAGTGGTGGTCGAATTCATCTTTTCCGAGCAATGTCATCAGCTCAGTGCCGGTGGTTACTTCCCAAATCTTGATGTCTTTATTATGGCTGCCGCGCGCGAGCATGAGGCCGTCCGGCGAGAGCGAGAGACTGCAGACATTATGATCGTACCGTGAGAACAAGAGTTTCATCGGCTCGCCGGTCTTGCCGTTCCATAATCGAATCGTGCGGTCTTCGCTGCCGGTGGCAAGGGCCTGTCCGTCCGGAGTGAAGACGATGGCGCGAATATCGCGGGTGTGACCGCGAAGGGAGCGCAGCAACCGACCGGTTTCGATATCCCACATGCGTACGAGGCGTTCGGCGCCGCCGCTGGCGAGCATTGATCCATCAGGGGAAAAGGCGACCGCCCAGACTCCATGGGAATGGCCACGAAACGTTTTCACTTCCCGGCAGTCGGTGGTCCAGTGTTCTAAGAAGTCGACGGGAGGTATCGATACAGCTGTCGTCTCAGAAGCGACGTTCACAAGCGAAGGGTTCATTGTGGGTTCCAACATGATGGTTTGCGTTTCTCGGCCGCTTCCTCCTTGATTGAGCAACAGCCGAGCCAGTATAATTCCGTTGGCCGCTCGGATGGGATGGTAAGAGATGCCTCGCGGCCAAGTCAAGCTGATCTCCATCACCATGTCGTTGATGGGTTGTTGTATAGGATGTCTCAAGCTGGCTTCCTCAAGCCGCTGAGGTACTTTCATGGAAATCAGATTCCAACCGGCTTTGCTCCAGGAAGTGATCGACTCGTTCGTTGAGAAGACAGAACGGGAAGGCGATCCGACGTATTACAAGGAATTTCATGAACATGCCGACCCGATTTATGAGAAGTTCATCCTCGAAGACCGAGAAGGGGAGTTCAAGAAACTCTATCAATATCTCTTCGGGATCTGGGGGTTTTCAGATATTGTGCGAGACTCGTTTCACGAGTATCCGCTGTTGAAGGAGAAGGTCGGAATCGTCCTGGTCAAAGGCGTGCTGAAGGAAGATCAGGAAGGCGTCGATATCCTCCGAAAATGGGGGTCTGTTGAGAAAGGTTTGGCTCAGGAGTTTGAGGCGAAGGGGATGAAGGGCGTTGGGATCAAGCTGATTCCCCGCCGATTTTACGACCCGGCGCTGACCCGTTATTGCCGCCATGAGCTCATGCACATCTCCGATATGATCGATTCGCAGTTCGGTTACGATCCTGATACCAAGGTGGGGCTGAATCCCGGCGAAGAGACGTTGATCTTACAGCGCTATCGTGTGCTCTGGGGTTTGAGCGTGGATAGCCGGCTGGTTACAGCCGGCAAGGAACCCATGCTGAGCAAGGAGGATCGATTCAAGGAATTCCGGTCGTGGTACCGAAAGATTCCACCTCCTCAGCTGAAGTCGGTGTTCGAGGGGCTCTGGCAGACTGCATACTTCACCCATTCAGAGCTGATTGAGATGGCCGGCGACATACTCCGTGTGATGGATCGAGCCGTGGATGTGGAAGGCGGCGAGGTTCCGGAGACTGACAATAAGATCATACTCATGCCGGGTTTCCCGTGCCCGCTGTGTCGGTTTCCCACCTATTCGTGGGTCGAAGACATGAGAACGACAGTGGAGTCGTACGTGCTCGACTTCATCCGTGAGAATCACCCCGGGTGGGACGTAGACTTCGGAGCCTGTGATCGCTGTGTTGAGGTGTATAAGCTGCGTGCCGATGGCGTCATGTAGGGTGGACGGTGAAAATGGCTGCCAGCTTTGTTCTCGCACCGCTTAAGGCCTCAACGTACATAAAACGTACGCCTTGGCCGTTCGCTGGCTGCGGCCTCGCTGGACAGCGATTTTGACCGTCCATCACGCACGTCCCGATATTTTTCATGGCCACCAACCCTTCATACGGGCGGCGAGATTTCCTGAAAGATTCCGTCATTTCTACTGTCAAAGCAGCGCGCGAACTCGTCAAACAAGCGGATGGTCTCCCAGCGGAGCCGCCGCCTCTACCGACGCGTATTGACTGGTTGCGTCCTCCTGGTGCGGTGGGAGAACAACTGTTCCTTGAACGCTGTACGAAATGCAATGATTGCGTCGCGGCCTGTCCGCCCGGCGCGATCGTCGTACATCCGCAGGACGACACCCCCGTTCTTTTTGCCGATCAATCGCCCTGTCTCCTCTGCGAAGACTTTCCCTGCATCGCAGCATGTGGAACAGACGCGCTCTTGCCAGTCGTCGAGGTCAACCAAGTCCACATGGGAATCGCGACGGTTTCGAATCGATTCTGTACGGCGGGACAGGGATGCCATGCATGCGTGTCGAAGTGTCCAACGGACGCGCTTGTGATGGATGTGGCGTCGTTGCATCTCTCCGTGGCGCAGGAAACCTGTGTTGGGTGTGGCATGTGTGAGATGGTCTGTAAGACCGTCAACGACCATGTGGCAATCCGTGTGGTGCCGTCAAGGCATCTGGCAAGGATCGATTCGTGATCAGGTCATGTCGGCGAGATCGCTTGGCGGAAAATCTCAACCCACAATTTCGAACCAATTCACTCTTGACTTCGTACCGCCCTTATTCATATACATACATGGCTCTGTTGTCTAACCTTGGGGGCAGGGTGAACGAGGCGGCGAGGAGACGATTGCAATGACAAGTCAACAGCCGATGCAAGGCGTATCTGCCTCTATAACTGCCACACTGCCGGACCCTTTCACCATCAAAGATTCTCCCGCTGTCGAACGCGCGCTGAACCGCAGCAAAATCTATTTGCTGATCTCCTGGAGCCTTCTGTACCCCGAAGATGAAGAATTTCTGGATTACCTGCGGTGCGGCGAATTCGTGGGGGATGGCCGTGCTGCTCTGAGTGCATTGGAAGTCGCTCTAGGAATCGATGGCAGTGGGCGGGCCAAGGAAAAGTTGGGCTCGCTGAAGCAACAATTTGATCGGGTGGAGAGCCTCATCGCTTCCGAATGTGTCAACTGGCAGTTGAGCGATCTTCAGTCGGAACATCGCCGCGTGTTCAGTAATGTGATTACGCTCGATTGCCCTCCCTATGAAACGCTTTTCGGGAATGACCACGTGTTTGCGCAATCCCACGTGATGGGCGATATCTCCGGCTTCTACAAAGCCTTCGGAGTTGAATTGTCAAAAGATGTTCATGAGCGACTTGATCACCTCAGTGTTGAATTCGAGTTCATGCACTTTCTCGCCTACAAGGAATCCTACTCGCTCTGCCACGACGCTCCGGAGAAGACACAGATCGTGGTCGACGCACAGAAGAAGTTTGTCAAGAATCATATCGGACGATGGGTACCGCTGTTCTGTCGCATGCTGACCAAGAAAGCGGACTCCGGTCTCTTCAAATTAGTGGCCGATATGACCGCCGATTGGATGGACTTTGAGACGACTTTCTTGAGCGTGACCCCTCAGCCCTACACGGAAACCGACTATCGCCCGGCGACGTTCAGCTCTCCCGAAGGTCAGACTTATGAATGCGGCGCACAAGATCAGGGGAACGAATTGACCATGTTGTTGAATGAAGTCGGTGCGCAGTCTTTCATGGATGTGAAAGAGAAAGATAAGGGGCGTGAGGAAGAAGGGGAACCTTCCGGCGCCGCATGAGAGAATCGGTAAGGGGTATTCAGCAAAAAGCAATCATTATAAAAGAGGAGGGAGTAGCACTATGAGGGTAGCGCAGACGACCAACAAGAAATTGGTGTTTGCCATTCTTCTCTCCGCCCTCACTGTCGGCCTGATGCTGACGTTGGGGCGAGTACCACTGGCCGTCAGTCAACCGGTGACGATACCGGCCAAGACGGTGAAGGGTTCGATTCCTATGGACGGCGCCAACCCCTTGTGGGAAAGTGTTCCGGGCGTTGTCGTTCCGTTGAGTGGTCAGCTCATCACGACACCGATGCACCCGAATATCTCAGTGAAGTCGGTATTCGTCAAGGCCATGACCAACGGCAAGGAAATCGGATTACGGCTGGAGTGGAGTGATCAGACGAAGAATGACACAACGATCGGTCCGCAGGACTTCAGGGACCAGGTTGCGGTGATGTTTCCGGTGAACACGGCCGGGGCTCCGCCGTTTCAGTGCATGGGACAGTCCGGCGGGACGACCAACATCTGGCGGTGGAATGCAGAATGGCAGAAAGACCTCGGCAAGGACAGCGCGGGAATCTGGGATGTCGATGATCAGTATCCAGGCATTTTCTGGGATTATTATTTTGAAGAGCCGGCTGGCGGCGTCACCTATCCGGATCGCATCGGTCGAAGCCTAGGGCCATTCAATCCCGGCATCTGGTCTGGGAACATTATGTCTGATCCGACCCTTCGCGTGAGTTCCGTTGAAGATTTGAGCGCGAACGGTTTCAGCACCCTCACGACGCAAGCTCATCAGGATATCATCGGAAATGGTGTCTGGGAGCCCTCAGGGTCTGTCAAGGGCGGAGGCTACACCGGTCCGACATGGCGGGTGGTCGTGAAGCGGACCTTGGAAAACGGCGACGCGAACGATATCCAATTCAAGGCAGGAATGTCGGTGCCGATCGCTTTTGCAGTGTGGGACGGCGCCAATATCGAGCGGAACGGCATGAAGTCGCTTTCGACGTGGTTCACGTTGAAACTGTAATGACCTGAGCGGCTCGAGCTGATAGCAACAGCCGCCACGTTGCGTCATTCTAAAGAGGCCTCGGATCGGGATCCCGGTAAGTGAGGGAACGGTTCGAGGCCTTTTTTTCTGGAAGATTCCGGTATTGGTTTAAGCCTCGCCACACTCGCAGCGATTGCATTTCGCGAAGTGCGGAGGGTATAAGAACGAAGATATCTCGAACCAGCTGATTTTCAAGCATAAAAGGACAAGCATCGCATGAAAGTTTCGCTGCTCTTTCCCCCAACCTGGCATCCTTCTCAACCCTATCTCAGTTTGCCGTCCCTGACCGGGTTTTTGCGTCAAGGTGGGATTTCCGACGTCTCGCAACGCGACCTTGGTATCGAATTGTTGGATACCGTGCTGACCAGGGATTATGCGGCAGAGGTGTATCAGCGTTTGCTTGCCAAGCAGCACGAGCTTGAACAGACTCAGACCGGGGAGACAGGTCCGGGAAGTCGCGAGCATTACGTGAAGGTGACTGACTCGCTCGATCGGTTCTCCTATCTCGTTGATCGTATTGAGCTTGCCAAAGAAACATTGCGCAGCGAAGGATTTTACGATCCTGACGCCTATCGAGCGAGCTTGTTCATGATCGACAAGTGGTTGGAAGCGGTTTCATCGGTCTATTTCCCGACCAGGCTCACGGTTGTGGATAATCAGTTTGGAAGCTATTCCATTTATTCCTCGAAGGATCTGATGCGGGTCGTTCGTGACGAAGCCCAGAATCCCTTCCTCAGCCTCTTTCGCGACCGATTCATCCCGTCGATCGTCACCAGCCGCCCCGATCTCATCGGGGTCTCGATTACAGCCACGTCCCAAATCATCCCCGGCCTCACGCTCTGTCGACTGATCAAGGAGGCTGCCCCGGACCTTCACGTGACCATCGGTGGCAGCATCTTTACCCGTCTCGTGGACAACATTCGTCGTTGTCCGAGCCTCTTCGAATTGACCGACGATATCGTCGTGTTTGAGGGCGAAACGGCGTTGCTGGAATTGGTCAATCAGCTGGCAGGCAAGAAGGACTACAGTAAGGTTCCCAATCTGATCTATCGCCAGAACGGCAAGATTACGGTCAACCAACCGTTCTATTCAGAAAATGTCAATCAGCTTCCCGCCCCGAATTATGACGGATTCCCGCTGGATCGCTACTTGTCGCCGGAGCCGGTGTTGCCGGTCCAGTTTTCGCGGGGCTGTTACTACAAAGATTGTGCGTTCTGCGCACTGACCCTCGATCACCAGAATTTCAGACAGAAGGACCCGGGGCGCACGGTCGAGGAGCTGCAATGGCTGAAGCAACGCTATGGCGCGCGCCATTTCTTTTTTACCGACGAATGCTTTGCGCTGGCGCCGACAAAACGGTTGTGTCAGCAGATGATCGAGAAACAGCTCGATGTCAAATGGACATGCGAGATGCGGTTCGAGAAAAATCTCTCACGCGAGCTGTTGGCCTCAATGCGGGATGCCGGGTGTTTGAAGATCGTCTTTGGATTGGAGTCCTTCAATCAGCGTATCATGGATTTCATGAAGAAGGGGATCAAGCAAGAATGGGTACGACGGATCGCGAATGACTGTGTGGAACTCGGCATCGCCATGCATTGTTACATCATCGTTGGATTCCCCACAGAAAAAGAAGAAGAAGCGCTTGAAACCATGAACTTTATCGTCGAAAACAAGAAACTCCACGAGTCGTATGGATTTTCTTGTCAGCCCTGCCTGTTCGACTTGGAAAAGGAAGCGCCCATTATGAGCGACCCCGGTGGATACGGGATTCGGCGAATCATGCGTCCGTCGGCGGAAGACTTGAGCCTCGGGTTTTTCTATGAAGTGCAGGAGGGCATGACTCCCGAAGAGGCAGAGCGACTGTATCAGTATGTCTATGAGCGGATTAGTGAAGTCGTGTGCGAGCTTCCCTTCAACTATGCGATGGCAGATGGATTACTCTACATCTCAAGGGCGAAAGAAGGTGCCGGACAGGCGTCGATAGTCGCACGTTGACCTCATTTTTTTGCAATAGCTATAATGTCAGACTTATGGGTGTGGTCATGAAGGCAGCAGCTCTCAGCGAGCGAATGACAGGGAGAGTATCGGACTTCGGTCTCCTGTTCGAGTCTACCGTCAAACTCGTTCTCCTGACCTCCTTTCTCGAGCTGGTTCTCTATCGCCTGGTTTCCCGACTAGGGATGCATCTCAGCAAGATGGCGGCAGATCACCCGTGGATCACGCCCACATTCACCGCCTTGACCGAGGTGGGCACTTGGCTCCTCAATATCGTCGCCGTGTTGTTATTCTTGGCACTCACGTTGACCTTGATCAATCGATGGGGCGGGTCTGACACAGGTCGGCTCAGCAAGCTTGGTACGGTGGGGGCGGCACTCTTGTTGCTGTTGACCGTGGTGTTTCTCGTTGTGCAGCCCGGCATGCTGGGGGCAATCGTCTACAACGGGTTGACGCTGTTGGTGCTGACGGTGTTTGTGTCGGAATATGTGATGACCCACCGTGAGCCGGCCCAACGTGTCCTGGCGGTCACGTATTACTTGGGCATCTCCGGGTGGCTGTACTATCAGGTCGTTTCGACGATCTACAGTTTGATGGGGACGATCGCGTCGCCTCCCTTGGTCTACGAATCTCATCGTGTGGGCGAGGCGTTGATGGTGCTGGCCAGTTTCTTCGTTTTTGTGGCCTATGGCAAGAGCAAGAGTCTCTCGCTGCGAACGAAGAATCGACGACAGCGGAACCGAGCCATTTGGTTTTGGTCGACGACAGGGATCATTTTCTCAGCCCTCCTCATCGCAGACTACGCCTTGGACCAGTATAATCCTGCATTGGCTTCTGCTGTCCGGCAGGCCTCGCAGGGCATCGGTTGGATCTTTCAATTCGGAATGGGCTACACTTTCTATCTCCCTTTTGTGGTGTATGTCGGGGGATTGCTCTGCTGGTCCTACACCGTTGTCAAGTTGCTGATGATCGGGCGACTGGCCGGCTATGGGATCGGTCTAATGTTCATCGCCGGGTATGCCTTGTTGTTTTCGAACCTTACATTGATGGTTGTTCTCGGAGTCATGTTGCTTGCCCTTGATCGAGTGAAACCAACCGTCGTTGAATCGGTGCCGGCCGCCGCCGGCTCTGTGATGCCGGCACCGGACGGCCTACTTCCCAGGCAGGCTTAGTTTCAGAGCGAGAGGATTATGGAAAATCCAGAACCGACGTCATCGCAATCAGAGACCGTTCTTGATCCCGGCGATCAGCCGCTCACTCCGGACGAGGAGATCTCCGAGATCGAAAAATTATTGGCCGGCGAACCGGATGACTTTCAGGCTCGCTGTCGACTCGGCGAATTGTATTTCAGTAAAGGGCGGCTTGACGATGCCTCGGCAGAAGTCAAGAAAGCGATTGAGATGGCGGAATCTCTTCGTGCGGAAATGAATCGCTCGCTGGCTATGTATTACTCAAATCTGGGAACGATCTATGCCACCAAGAACATGGCCGATGAAGCCGAGACCGAGTTCCGGCATGCGCTGGATATCTTCCCCCATGATGTCCTGGCGCTGTTCAACCTTGGGAGGCTCTACGCAGACAAAAAGCACTATATGGAGGCGAAGAGCTACTATGAACGCCTCGTCGAAATCACTCCTGACGACCCCATCGCTTGGTATAACCTTGCAGGGGTCTATATTGAGTTGGATAACCCTCAAGTGTCCGACTACAACACGATCGACGTGGGCATTCAGTGCTTCCTGCGCACCTTGGAGCTGGATCCCAAGCACTTAGAGTCGAGTTTCAAACTGATGGAAATCGCGCTCAATCATAAGAAGAACGATTTGGCGATCAGGGTTATGGAGAGTGCAGTGGAGCACAATCCGGATGAACCGCTCGCGTATTACAACCTCATCAGCGTGTACGACAAGTGCAAGATGTTTGATCAGGCGGAAGAGACCCGCAAACGGTTGAAAGAGCGGTTTGCCAAGAAGCCGAAGGACGGTCCAAGGTCCTAATTCACTTTTAGGAAGAGGTGCACTATGTTCGGCAGTTTGGGGTTCACCGAGCTGATTCTTATACTCATGATCGTGCTGATTATTTTCGGCGCTGGGAAATTGCCGCAATTGGGTGAGGGGCTCGGCAAGGCGATCAAGGGATTCAAGAAGTCCGTCCATGAGGCGGACGCGATCGAGGCCGATGCTCAGGCGGCGGCGCAACAGGCCGCTGCACCTCAAGCCGTGACCGCGGCTTCGACTCAGAATGCTGCATTGAATCAACCAGCGGGAGCCGCCGCGCAACCGGCTCCGAGAGCCTAGCAGGTACACGCGTATGGAAACCGAACTCGGATTGGCTACCGGTTACATTGAAACCTTTGCCGGGAACGGTAAGGCCCGAAGCACGGGTGACGGCAAGCGTGCGGTGAAAGCCGGAATCCCGCTTCCTCATCACGTCGCACTCGACAAGATGGAGCAGTGGCTCTACTTTGCCGAGTCAGGGTCCGACCGAGTCCGGCGCGTCAATCTTCAAGAAGGCACTGTCCACAATTTTGCCGGAATTGGGGAGACCTGCTACAGCGGCGATGAAGGTCTCTGTGGCGAGGCAGGCCTCTATCTCCCCTTGGACGTCGCGTTTGATTCCCAGAACAATTTGTATATCTGTGATTCCGGGAGTAACCGGATTCGAAAGGTCGATCATGTGACGGGCATCATTACGACGGTGGTCGGTACCGGTCAGCATGGATTCAATGGGGACGGTCCCGCGCTGGAGGTCAATCTGACCTGGCCTGCGGCGATCGCCTTTAATCATGAGGATGTTCTCTTTATCGCGGATACCCAAGCGCACAAAGTCAGGCGGTTTGATCCCAAGACAGGATTGGTCACGACGATTGCAGGGACCTGGTCGGCCGAAGATGAGGCTCGAGAACAGCCGTTGGTGGCGAGAAATTTAATTGTGTTGTCAGGCGACGCAATCGGAATCGATTTCAGCGATGATCAGGGATGGCTGATGCCGGTCTGTTCCGATGGACTGGACATGTCGATGTATCTGGACGATGGAAGGCTTGCGGCGGATGCGCGCCTCTACGACATTGTCGGGTTAGCGGTTGATGCCAGAGACGATGTGTACGTTGTCGATAAGGGCAGCAATCGCGTCAGAAAGATCGATTCCCAGACGGGAATTATTTCGACTGTCGCAGGAGTCTGTCGGTACGGATACGACGGCGACGATAAGCCGGCCGTCAGGGTCATGTTGCACGCCCCAGAAGCCCTGGCCTTTGATCAAGATGACAATCTCTATATTTCCGATACCATGAACCATCGGGTTCGCAAGGTGGATGCGAAGACCGGCTTCATTGCCACGGTCGCGGGAAACGGGGACAGTGGATATGCAGATAAGAACATGGGCGGCTGCGGAGCCGCTCGATTTGTCGCCAAGGAATCGGCCGGAATGTTGAGACATGGAGACGGTCTGCTGGGGACCGAGGCTGTGGTGAATTCGCCCGTCGGTTTGGCCCTGGATTCGCAAGGCCACCTCTATATCTGCGAACGCGGAGAAAATAAGATCCGCCGTCTGAAGCTCGCGTAGTCGATCACCCCTTACCGCCACATTTGTCTCGCACGGGTTTTGTGGTATTCTGAGATCGGTTTTCTCTCGGAGTACTGTGCGGTGCGAATAACGTACATCGACAGTTCCCGCTCTCATCTCGTTGGGTTTTTTTTCAGCCTTATTGTCGTTGCCGGCGTGCTCGGAGCGTTCGGGATTCCGCTGGTCAGTTCGGAGGGAATGACCATCAGATCTTATTTGGTCCCAGGTGACCTGCCGAATGCCGCCGAGGATGCCGATTGGAAGAAGGTCTCACCGATCACCATCCCCCTGAGCGGGCAAGTGATCACGAGGCCGGTGTGGCCGGAACCCACCGTGCGTGCGTTGACGGTTCGGTCCGTACACAATGGGACCGAGATCGCCTTTCTACTGGAATGGCAGGACAACACGAAGAATGATCGGCTGACTCCCGGTACATTCCGAGATGGAGTTGCGATCGGCCTTCCGCTCGGCGATGCGCCGGCATTTTTCTGCATGGGGCAGCTGGATCACTACATCAACATCTGGCATTGGAAGGCGGATTGGCAAAGCGATATTGATCGACGGGCGGCTCGGGCATCGGAGAAAAAAGAGGGAGGTGTTCGGACTTTCGAAGTCATCCCACGCCGGGTCTCTTCGGTAGAAGATTTGATCGGCGGGGGATTCAGCACGTTGACCACAAAGGAGAAGCAGGGAAGAGTGCAGGGACAGGCGGTATGGAGGGACGGTGTCTGGCACGTCGTGATGCGCCGTCCCCTGGTGAGCGAAGAACAAGAGAATGAAGCCACGCTTGTTCCTGGTCGCGTTCAGACCGTTTCATTCGCCGTATGGAATGGAGAAAATAAAGAGAGAAACGGCCAGAAGGCCGTGGCGCCATGGTTTCAACTCAGCATCGATCCCGTCACCAAACTGTAGCAGGGCGTGAGAGAGTCTTCATTGGGTCGTCTGTTTTGCCCGCATGGGGTATTTACAGAGCTGATCACTGAGGTGGTCGGTGAGAGCCAGGATCATGCAGAAGTTGATCTTATTGGAAGTCATACTGCTCAGCGGTCTTCTGTTCATCGACATGGAGGCCTTGCAAGCTGCAATGCAGAACGGTGTGATGACGGAAGAAGAAGCATCCAAGCTTGGAGAAGAGTTTGGGATTGTTGTCGGCGCCGTCGATGAAGAGATTCAAAAAGAACTTAAACTGCAGAAACCCCAGGGAGTTGCTGTGTTCGAGGTTATCGGGAATTCACGGGCGGACTATGCGGGAATCAAGGTTCGATCCGTCATTAAGGAAATCGATAAACAGGAGATCCGAAACATGGCGGATTTCGGTCTGGCCATCAAGAAAGCGATGAAAGAATGCAACTTCACCGTCGGAACCTATGAGCCGGCAGATCCAGGCGATCCGGTTGGGTGGGGGGTTAATTTTCATTTTGTCGGCTGCAAGCGGGACTAACGATGGTCGATAAGACGTGAAAGGTAAGGGGTGAAGGGCAAAGCCAACGGATACGGCGGTAGCGTACGGTGTGGGTGGAGCATTACGGCGTTCTGTCTCCTGTCTCTGGCTGGTCTGATCAGCCTGCTGAGTAGTTTGTATCACGGACAAGCCATCGCCCAAGGAACGGACAGCCAGGGATCGGCCGACTGGGTGGCGGAAATCGAGAAAGTCTTCATCCGTTCTGAAGACTGTAAGCAATGTCACGAGCGTCATTACGAAGAGTGGAAGGGTGCCAGAGAGCAGACGCCGGATTTGAAGACCTTCGGTCGCGTGGATGCCGCCCTCCTGCACGGCACGTCTTTGGAGTCACCTGTCTTTCGAACCGTGCTGGGTCTTTGGAGGCAGACGAATCCGACGCCTGATGAACAGCGCCGTTGCCTGTCATGCCATGTGCCCTCCGTCAACGCATTTCCTCAGCATGCCGAAAAAATTGCAGCCCAAGTGATCACCGGCACGCCCAAAATTGAAGGGATCGGCTGTGCTGCCTGCCATTTGATGAATGGGATTGAAAAGGGTTTGAACTCACCGCCGACATTCAAGTTGCAGCCCGGCGGCACGTTCTATGGTCCTTATTCAAATCCGGAAGAGAACCTCGTCCATCCAGCTGCGCCGTCGGATCACTTCCGAGCGGTCAGTTTTTGTGCCTCCTGTCATTTCGATAAAGTGAAGGACGTGACGCAGAAGAATCTGCCGGGTGAGATTCTTCAGGGCACGATTTGCCAGGATTGCCATATGGAGTCATCGACAGGCAGTTCCACATCTAGACGTGGGGCAATGACCAGAGCGATCGGACGACATTGGTTTCGTGGCGTCGTCGCTTCCGGTACCATGCTCAAGAATCGGAACCTACAGGCTGAGTGGATGCCTCGGATTGATATTGAGGTGGCGAAGACCGGCACAGTGGTGGAGGGAACTGGGGTCGTGAAGGTCGGCAGTCTCCCACACAGTTTCCCCGATGGCGATCCGGTACTGAAACAATTCTTTCTGACCGTCACGGCGAAGGACGGGACAGGCAAGACATTAGCGGAAGAGACGAGACAGTTTGGGTTGCCTTACGACAAAATCCTTCGCGGCCCGATTCCTGATCCCTTCATCAAGGGCGGCAACACGAGGAAGGTCCCATTTTCGTTGACGCTCCCAGCTGGCACAGCCGCCGCGTCGATAGAGGCCATGCTGACTTACTCGCTTCTTCCTACGCCGGAACCTCCCCTACAGGAACGGTACCTTGAGACTCTGAAAACCGACACAGAGCGGGAAGGGACGAGAAAGATCATTCAGGAATATACTCAGCGGCGCTTTCTGACGTATCGTGTCAAATCACTCTCCTAGCAGAATGTTGAAAAAGTCCTCCAGCATCGTTCTCGCATCGCTCAGAGGCTCAACGTACCGAAGCGTACGCCTCGTCTCTTCGCTCGCTGCGGCCTTGGCCGGTGGAATGCGCGTCTTGGCGCGCTGGGGTGGGCGGGTGAGAATGGAAGGCCCTTTTGAACATTCTGCGGGCGATTCTGATTCGGTGCGTGGCCTCTCTAACAGTTCGAGAGTGAAACCGTTGTCTACCATGATCGCGGTCGGGCTCAGTGTTGTCGTAATGATCGGGGTCGTTCTGTTATCCGACGGCGCGTTCACCTCCGTCCTAGCACAGAATGCGGCGAATCAGTCCTTGATTGAGAAGGCCTTTCCACATTCCACCAAATGCAAACGGTGTCATGAGCGTGTGTACGAGGAGTGGGAAACCTCCCCTATGGCGAAGTCCATCCATTCCCCGGCGTTTCGCGCGTCGCTTGATACTTACTTGAATTCAACGATGGGAAAAGACAAGACGTTGTGTTTTCGTTGCCATGCCCCGCACGTGCGAGAGTTTTTGGATCATGCGCAGCTCTTTGTGGACCAAGCGAAAGCGGGCGACCCCTCCTTAGATGGCGTAGCTTGCAGCCAGTGTCATCTGATCAAGTCTCTGGACCTGGCTAAGCATCCCCCGGAACCGAAGTATGAGAGTGGGAGCAAAACTCTCTATGGACCCTACGGTGACTTCGTTCAGAACCTTGCACATCAGTCGATGGAACTGGAGCTGTTTCAAAAGTCCGACCTCTGTTTGAACTGCCATCAGTCGGTGCCTTCAGCGACGAACTTGGGCAAGGCCAACGATTTGCTCGGGAATTGGGACCAGAGTCGAGCCGTTAAGTCCGGCAAAGAATGTCAGACGTGCCACATGCCGCAGCAGGTCGGCGAGTCGGCCAATGGGGAAAAGAAACGTAAAATCGCAAACCATACGTTTCCCGGCCGGATCGGCAAGTTGCGTCAAGAAGCGGCGAAGCTGGATGTGCAGACAAAGATCGACGGGGACAAGACGACCGTCATGGTAAAGGTCCAAAGTCTGGTGCCGCACAATCTGCCTGCGACCCATCCGGCTTGGGCCACAGTGGTCTTAAGCCTGGACATCAAAGGGAAGAACCTCAAAACAGTGTTTACGGATAAGCGCGTCTATGGTCGGACTTATCTGGATGCACAGGGGCAGAAGACGGTGTTTGACTTCGAAGCAGCAAAAGTCGCTGAAGACACGGTCTTAAAGCCAGAAGAAACCAGAGAAGAAACATTCACATTTCCGACCCCGAAAGATACCAAGACATTCGATGTTGAAGTCGGATTGAATTACGCTCCCTTGAACGGCCCTGCCTCATTCCTCGAACGGGTCGAAGCAGAATCCTCCAAAGGCTCGCAGGACCCAGCTTTCCAGCCGATCGAGATTGTTAAGCGGACGGAGAACGTGCCGGTTGGTAAGTAAGCATTGCTCGTTGGGAGTAAACCGTATCTCGCGACGGAATCATGAAGGAAAGCGCGCGTTACGCAAAGATCGTTGAGTGGTCCGAAGAGGACCAGTGCTACATCGGCAGTTCTCCCGGCCTTATCTATGGCGGTTGCCACGGCCCCGACGAAAAGGCGGTGTTTGATGAGCTTTGCCAGGTCGTCGAAGAGGCCATCGCTGTTTATCACAAAGACGGCAAACCGCTTCCGCCGTCGACGTCCGGTCGGGGACTTTGCCAATAAGATGCAAGACGTCGCATAACAACACACCGTGCCGCTCCCCGGCACAGCGGCATCCTCAAGAATCCAGGGGGTGATCTGGGTTAGGCGGATTCCTGCGCGTGCGAGACTCTCGATGACGACGTTTACTGAGCCGACCATCAAATAGTGCGTAGCGTGAGCTCCAATAATCGCCTGTTTTGCATGAAGAAATGCACTTTCAGAGAAGTATACACGCACGCTTTGACGGTCTCATCAGTATGTAGGCTCGAAAGGATCCGGTGATTCGCATCTTCTATCAGCGCTTGTGTCAGGCCGGGAGCAGAAAGAAGGTGGCATTGACAGACTGCATGCGGAACTGCTCACGATTCTCAGTACGATGGTGAAGAGGGGGCCCAGTGGTGGACGCGGCCAGTCAACCTGCTAGCCTTTTTGGCACTGCTGAGCTTCGAATTATGCGCCTGACGACGCTGGAGGTGAGGTGGCACTTAACATCTACTATCTGCTTGCCATAGTCTGCTTAGCGCTATCAGCCCTGTTTGGTTATCTCGGTGCGAACTATGAGTCGCGCCGCAGCGGAGATGAACAGTTGGACAAGCTCACTGCCAGATTCGACGACTTGGGGGAGAAAATCGCCAGCCTTCAAGGTGCCTCCCAGTCAGGGAATCAGCTCGATGAAGTCAAAGAGGAGTACAAGAGCCTAGTGCGCGACTACTTGTCCGTGCTTCCCGAGAAGGCGCAACAGCTACGAGTTGATGTAGAGAGGCAACGCCTCGATAAACTTGATAGGAGTAGATAGGTTCGCATGACAGCGGACTTTGTTGCAACGACACTTACCCAACTGGCAGTCGGGTTTAGGAGACAAGGGGTTGTGCTCAAGTTCGATACTGTAAAGTTTCCGGCCAACGCTTTTTCCGGGGAGCCCTATCAGTTGAAGCTGTTCATTGACGACACCGAGTTCTGGTCAATTCACCTGGTTGATAGGCAGATCGGAAAGGTCGGTCTCATGTTCGCTCGTATTGTGAGAGACACGAATGGTCAAGAGCTACTCACCAACGATTCGATCGTGTTTCGCTGGGTCGGTACTGACAGATTCGGGTTTTCTCTTAATGACCGCATGACGTAGGAAACCAGAAGCCATGTATTTGAGGGCCTGGATTCCACAATTCCCCCACTCTCCAGTGTCGAGGCAGATCTGAAGCGTTTGCTGGTTAACTTGCTCAAATACGAGATTGCTCGATCAAAGGCAAAAAGCGCCTAACCCACGCGTCAACCGGAGTGCCCAATGGCACTGTTCCCACTCCGACTCGACTCAATAATTCTGCTTGGAAATCCGTTTAAGAACGCAGCAAGTTTGGGGTCAGATCTTGTTCTGTGCGTCTCCAAATTGTGAGTGGTCCCACAGTCCGGGGAGAGGAGTTTAGTGGGCTTACACGATCGGTCAAGCTTGCCGATTCTTCAACCCAAGTTGTTCAAAATCGTTTTGCAGAGGGTATCGGCGAGTTCCTGGTGGCGCGGGACGGTGGTCGAGAGGCCATTGCGGGGATTGAAATAAACATCGTGTTTGGCCCCGGATCTTTTGAGCGTGCAGCCGAGTGTCTCAAGCGTGTGAACAAAGGCTCGGCGTTTCACGCAGTGAGGGCGATCAGTTTGGTTTTGGCTCGCCGGCGGGCGGCTGGGCGGGGTGTTCTTTGATCATGAGCTGGTAGGCGTCCTGGATATTTTCCTCGAGTTCCTTCAGCGTGGCTCCTTGACTGATGACCCCAGGCATTTCACGAAGTTGGCCCACATACCAGTCAGCATCTTTCCAGTATTCCAGTGTGAGTTTCGTGGCAGTTGTCGGCATAGAAGGGACTCTGTTTCCGAGTCCAACTTGAATGATACTCAATCAGTAGACGGTCTGTCAAAGAAGCAGTACATCACGGCGCAGCATCAGAAGAATGGGCCTAGGGAGCCCAACTGTGGCATCCCACCACATGCTAAGGCTAGACTGAGACCGAAACTCTTAGTCAATCATTCCAATGAAATGTACGAGGCAATCGATACGTCGAGGCACGAAGGTCATCGTTGTGGGAGCGGGCCTGGCAGGTCTGACTGCTGCGGTGAAGCTCAAGGAGGCGGGTGCGAAGGTCTCATTGATCGAAGCTCGCGATCGAGTCGGAGGGCGCGTCCTCACAATCAGAGGAGCCTTTGCTCAGGGGCAACATGCCGAAGCGGGGGCCGACTTCATCGATGAAGGCCAACATGAGATTCAACGATTAGTTGAGGAACAGGGACTGACCTTGCGTCCCATCCTACGACAGGGCTTTGCCTTCGTTCGCCATCCAGGTCCTGGCCGGAAACGGCGACACATTCTATCGGGCGAAAAGGCATGGGATGCGTTGGCTCGTGTGCTCTATCCGCTGGTCGCTGCCTATCGAGCAGCCGACAAGCGATGGGACAGTCCGATTGCAGGACAGCTGGCTCGGCAATCGGTGGCCCAATGGTTGGACGAGGTCAAAGCCGATAGCACAATGAGGGCTGTTGTGCGGGGCTTACGTGGATTTTTCCTGGCAGATCCAGAAGAGCTTTCCTTGTTGGCACTCGTCGATCAACTCGCCGGCGATGTGTCGGGGCAAGCAACCATGTATCGAGTTGAAGGAGGAAACGACCGACTCCCACTTGCTCTTGCCGAACATCTACGGGAGGATCTGAGACTCAACAGTGTGGTGCGGGCCATTTCTCAGGACCGCAATTCGGTTCGAGTGAACGTTGAGACACCGAATGGACAAGAATCGTTGATACTGGGAAAGTATGTCGTTCTTGCTGTGCCGACTACCACGTTGCGATCCATCCATATGCAGCCCCCGCTACCAGCTATGCAAGCCCGCGCCATTCACTCTTTGAAGTACGGCAGGACGACGAAAGCGCTCTTGCAGTTCGACAAATCGTTCTGGAGAAAGAAAGGAAGGTCGCTGGCATGTGGGACGGATGCACCGACCGGCGCATTTTGGGATGCCAACGAAGAACAGGCAGGCGAGGCCGGAATTCTGACCATGATGGCCGGCGGACAGGCCAGTGAGGATACCCAAAAAATTGTGGCGCAGTGTGGGGTGGAGGGATTGGTGGATGCATTGGACTGGATGGGAAGCCGATCGGCTACTCTGCTCCATAGCCGAATCGTGACCTGGGAAGACGATGCATGGGCGCAGGGCGGCTATGCTTATTTCGACCCTGGTTTCGATCCCCGCCTCCGCGACTGGCTTGCCCGGTCGCATGGACGGATCATCTTTGTGGGAGAACACACGAGCGTGAACTGGCAGGGCTACATGAATGGGGCTGTGGAAAGCGGCCTTCGAGCGGTAGCGGAGGTTTGTGCAATGGTTCTGAAGAAGTGAAGAATATCAAGCATGACTCGTATAGCGGCTCAGTCATAACGAAACTCTACGGCACTATCCTCGGATGATACCGATACAAAGAGCATTTGCAACGGATCGTCCATAGGGCGCGGTACGGCAGCTCTCCCAATCTGATTCAGCCCAATAGTTCTTCTTGGAAATCCGCTTGAGAAAATGCTGGGTTGTGAACGGACTCTTACCGCGGTTCTGCAAATAATCGAAGTAACGGTTGTAACCGATGGGCAAGCTGGCCACGAGTTTGCCGGATGTGGTCAGGCAGGCGGATCGCAGATGATCGATTGCCCGCAGCAGTTTGATTGGTTCCTGTGGCTGTTCGTCCCAGCCGACATGCTCCAAGGTCGAGATGCTGATGATCAGATCGTATTTATCCTGAGGGACAAACTCGACGATATCCTGATTGATGACGCCGGAGCTGACCTCATATTTGTCGACGACCTCATGATGAATGGGAAAATAGTGAGATAAGACATTGCCCACTTCGAGCACCCGCTTGCCTTCATGTTTTAGGAGGAGTTCACGGAAGATGGGGATCTCGACACCCCGCTCATTTTTCCAGGTCTTGTTATACGGATGGTACAGGTACTCGTACTCCCGACCGTCGAACTGGAAGGTCTTGGTTCGCACGAGACGGGTCAGACTCATCTTCATGAGGCGCCAGTATCGCCTGGAGGCGCTTCCCCCGGCGGTGGCCCTTGTGTAATCGTAGCTATAGGACAAGAATAGCCTGCTTCGAGAGATTACTCGAAGATGATGCGAGATCCGGGTGATTTCATTTTAAAGATCTGCAAGGCATTGTAAATGCCCTTGGCCGGGTGGTTCAGGATCAGGCGAGAGTTGGTGATGTGAGTGTCGAGGAGTTCATACTGCCCACCACTAAAATAAAGATCGCAGTCGTCGATCTGACAGTTTTTGTAGACGTGATTATCTAAGGCCAGTTTGGCCTTGGTAAAAGTCTGTCCATCAATAATGATGTAATTCGGTTCGAATCCCATAGGACTCCTCACGCGGAACTATAACAAAGTAGAGGGCGCTCGTAAACCGGTTCAAAGGGAGTGGCCGAATCGCGGGACAAATTGAGGGAGTATTAGTTCGGGATGATCCGAAACACCTTGCCACTCTTGGTCAGAATATAGAGCTCTCCCGAGTCATCCTGGCCGAAACTGGTGATCGAAGGAGTAGCCAGCAAGGGCCACTCTGTTCGTTCAAGAGCCGAGCCGTTGTGGAAACGGAAACTGCGGACAAAGCCGCCGCAAAAATCGGCATAGAAATAGGTCCCTTGTATTGTCGGTGCTGCTTGGCCGCGATAGACGTAACCGCCGGTGACGGAGCAGGCTCCGTTGTCGTGCGTGTACTCGAGAATCGGCAATGTGAGCGCACCGTTATTACAGTTGGTGGTTGGGTTAAAACAGAGTGATCCCTCCATCAGTCGCCAGCCGTAATTGAGTCCTCTCCCGGCGTTTGGGCCTGCCGACACATCGATTTCTTCGCGGGCGTCTTGGCCGACGTCGCCGATGTAGAGATCGTCTCCATCGAACGAAAAGCGCCAGGGATTACGTAGCCCATAACTCCAGATCAGCTGATCGCCGCTGAGGACAAAAGGGTTGAGTGTGCCGCTGCTGCAGGCTGCTCCGGTGGTCGGATCGATCCGAAGGAGTTTTCCCAGCCGGCTTGCGAGATTCTGGGCGTTATTGTTCGGATCCCCTGAACCTCCCCCATCTCCAATTCCTGCGTACAGACAACCGTCCGGTCCGAACGCCAACATGCCTCCGTTGTGGTTCGCGAAGGTTGGATGGGGAATGGTCACTAAGATGACCTGCGATGCAGGCTCGGCTACATTGGCGTCGGTTGACGACACGACAAACCGAGCGACAGTGATTGCGCCATTGGCATTGGTGTGGATGTAGAACCGACCGTTGGCAGTATAGTTTGGATCAAAGGCCAGACCCAGCAATCCTTGTTCTCCCCCACTCACGATGCCGGTCAGTGTCAGAAATGTCGAGAGCATGTTGCCGGTTGTCCGATCGAGAACTTTAATGGTGCCTCCCTGTTCCACGACAAACAAGCGATTCGCATCGCCACGAGGGGCAGTCAGGAATACCGGAGAGGTAAGGTTGCTTGCGATGGTTTGAAGCTTCAGAGTGGTTGAGGTCGGGGCGGTGTCCTGTGTCTCACTGTCGCCATTACAGGCAGCCAAGAGGCCGACAACCCATATACCAAGAATCATGCAGACGACGATTTGTCTCATGGGTAAATCTTCGACCTGGGTGAAAAATGACCGATATCCTATCATTTTCCCTGGTGAAAAATCCCTAGTCCAACTGAGCGTGACAGACGCATCTCGCAAATAGGCGATTGGCAAGCGCCAACACCCCTTATCTATGAACTGGGATGGGAAACTGTTTTCTAAGTTGGCAGTCTTTTATCTTGATCCGCTTAGTGCGACTCTATAGAATGGCGAAGCTTTTCGGGTGGTTAGCTTCGAGTTCGACTCCGCCCGCCTTGGATTTACCCACTCACGCATGCACTTTGGATGGGTTGAAGCCACGGAGAGCCGTGTGACACAAGGAGTCTGTTTAACCAGCAGGAGGATGTCCCGTGAGTGACTCAGCTATTGTAACGTTTGCCCTCATAGCGGCCCTGGCTGGTATTGCCTACGGGTTGTACCTCGCGATGTGGGTGTTCAAGCTCGACGCCGGCAACGCCAAGATGCAGGAAATCGCAAAAGCCATTCAAGAAGGGGCCGGCGCCTACATGAATCGACAGTACAAGACCGTGGGTTATGTCGCTGCGGGCCTGTTCGTCATTCTAGCGGCGGCTGGAGCCCTGTCGGATAAATTTGGTCTGCTTACTGCGGTCGGTTTTTTAGTCGGAGCCGGTGCTTCGGCCATCGCCGGCTATGTTGGCATGATTATCGCCGTCCGCGCCAATGTGCGGACAGCACAAGCAGCGCATAATGGCATGAATGCCGCCTTGACCGTCGCGTTTCGAGGGGGTGCCGTGACGGGTCTGTTGTTGATCGGCCTGGGACTTTTGGCGATTACGACCTTCTATATGATTGCGCAATCAATAGCTGGGCAAGAGAAAGCCATTCATGCCTTGCTGAGTCTTGGATTCGGCGGCAGCTTGATCTCGGTATTTGCCCGTGTCGGTGGCGGCATCTACACCAAGGCGGCGGATGTGGGCGCGGATCTCGTCGGTAAGGTCGAAGCGGGAATTCCGGAAGACGATCCGCGGAATCCGGCGGTCATTGCGGACAACGTGGGCGACAATGTGGGCGACTGCGCCGGCATGGCGGCAGATTTGTTTGAAACCTATGCCGTGACGACGGTGGCGGCGATGGTGCTGGCATTTACGATGTTCAAGGGAACCACCGCCCCAATTCTCTATCCATTGGCCCTAGGTGGCGTGACGATTTTCGCCACAATCATCGGCATTCTGTTTGTAAAGGTGAGTCCAGGTGGCGAGATCATGACGGCGCTCTACAAAGGCCTATTCGTGGCTGGTGGCATTGCAGCCATCGCGTTTTTCCCGATTACCTCAAAGATCATGGACGGCGTAGGTGGAGTCAGTGGGATGAGCTACTACTTCGCGGCGTTGATTGGATTGGCCGTCACGTTGGCGCTCGTGTTCATTACCGACTACTACACGTCCAAGAACTATGAGCCGGTTAAATACATCGCGAAGGCCAGTGAGACCGGCCATGCGACGAATATCATCGCGGGCCTGGCGGTCGGCATGCAGTCGACTGCGGCCCCGGTGGTGGTGATTGCGGCGGCGATCTTGGGGAGCTTCTGGGTTTGCGGTGGCGCGGAGTCCGGCGGGTTGTATGGCGTGGCGGTGGCGGCGGTCTCGATGCTGTCGATGGCTGGGATTGTTGTGGCGATCGATGCGTTTGGTCCGATCACGGACAATGCGGGCGGCATTGCCGAAATGTCGCATTTGGGTAAGGAAGTGCGAGACATCACCGATCCATTGGATGCGGTTGGCAATACGACCAAGGCGGTGACGAAAGGCTATGCGATTGGGTCAGCCGCGTTGGCGGCGGTGGTGTTGTTCGCGGAATATTCCCGTGAAGTGGCGGCGCACAATCCCGCGCTGGCAGCGTTTGACCTGTCCAACCCGAAAGTGTTGGTCGGCCTGTTCCTCGGCGGCATGTTGCCCTTCATCTTTGGCGCGCTCTGTATGAGGGCCGTGGGCGAAGCCGGCGGTTTGATCGTGGAAGAAGTGCGGCGGCAGTTCCGGACGATCAAGGGCATTATGGAAGGCACGGGGAAGCCGGAGTATGGCACCTGTGTCGACATCGTGACCCAAGCGGCGATTCAGAAAATGATGATCCCCGGCTTGATTCCTGTGGTGTCGCCGATTCTGGTGGGCTTAATCCTCGGTCCGCAGGCGCTTGGCGGCGTGCTGGTTGGCAGCATCGTGACCGGCCTGTTCGTTGCGATTTCAATGACGAGCGGTGGCGGTGCCTGGGACAACGCCAAGAAGTTTATCGAAGAGCAGGGCAAAAAGGGGAGCGAGACCCACAAGGCGGCAGTCACCGGTGATACGGTCGGTGATCCGTACAAGGATACAGCGGGGCCTGCCGTGAATCCGATGATCAAGGTCATCAATATCGTTGCATTGCTCATCGTATCGCTGATCGTGTGATCGGTTGTTGAGTGCTCGATAACACAGACTGATTCGTGTGATGAAGTGCCGCGTCTCGACTGGGGCACGGCGCTTTTCGTTTCTCCCCTTGTCTTGACGGGTTTCGGTACCCTGGAGTATGGTGAGTTCATCGATGGCAGTTGCTGGCTGATCGCGAGGGTTTCCCAGATCTACGGGAGGTGCTCGAATGGAAAAGCAGGAACGGAAGCAAGAGCCGCGACGAGAACCGCAGGGTAAGGAGGATGTCAAAGCCAACCCCAAGGTGGTCGAGACGGGCAAGAAACTGAAGGAAGATATCGATAAGTTGGTTGATGAGATTGATGATGTCCTTGAAAAGAACGCTGAAGAATTTGTGAAGAACTACGTTCAAAAAGGAGGAGAATAGCGATACTCCCATCTCCTCTCTCCCGCTAACTTCATCCTACGCCTCCTCCAAACCCATCGGTTTGACAAAGAAGAAGCGACTTATTACAGTCTTCGTCG
>JAICWG010000250.1 GCA_025934915.1 Nitrospira sp. | reverse complement strand
TCTGGTCCAGTCGCTTTAATTCGACCCATGTTCCCCTAATCAGCCCGTCTCCCGTCACGAACCCGCTGATCTCCACGAGATCCCGACCAGGCATCAGATTCGCCACATTGCCTCCCGGAATACTGGCATCGATGTCGGTCCCTGTCGTGATTGTGATGGTCTGACCTAAAACGATCAGGCCGGTTCCATTCGCCGCAACCGATTGAACAAATCCTTCGACGGTATCCTCATACAACACCGTATTCGCCGTGCGGGGTACGGGTTCGTCCATGCTGGAATCTTGCGACACTATGGCGTTCACCTGCACGATCATCCCTTTCTTGAGATCGCTTTGAGTTCCTGGATTCCCATCGACCGTCATTGAGGTGTGCGTCGTGTCATACTCGGTATCAGAGACAAAAATGCTGCCGAATCCGGTGATGGGGCCTGAGGCGACGATGGAGGCGATAGAACCGGTCCCGCCGATGCCGCCACCGGCTTGTGGGGCAGGGCCACACGATGCCAGCCCTACGAAGAGAGCCATCCCGCCAAGAAGAGTCTGATGCGTTGCATGTTTCATGATGAGGGATCTTCTCGATAAGAATCACCAGGTGATTCCTGCTCTTCGAACTGAAAGACCCCGAGCCCCACACGCACGCGACCCGTCCCCTTCGCGGCTGGATTGACATCACGATCATGATGTGCAAGCCAGCGATCAAGCTTCTCCAAAAATTCCTGTCCTTCTGCGGCCACGACAGTGCGAAACTCTTTTGCCGCTTCTCGAGGCACGTTATCGTACATGACTTTGCGCTGGAAGCGAGGTTTCGTAGGTTTCAAATAGATATTGTGGTCAAGTGTCGAAATGAGATCGGCGGTATCTGCTCCAAGCACCTGCAGTTTTTCTACCGAACTCTTTTGAGGGATATACCCCCGCGAGATAAGACAAATTCGCCCGTCCTTCAATTGTTTCACGGCCCCGACTCGCAAGAGCTCATCCAGCACAGCTCGCACTGGCATATCTCCGCTGTAGGAGTGCACTAATGCACTGAAGGATGCGCCTCCTCCTTCCATGGCAAGTGGACGCGGATGGCCCCTCCCATCTCCGTATTTTGGGTCGCGGAGCCACCCTGTGATCACGCGTGAACCGCGATGGTATTCTTCAGCGGAGACGGACGTCATGGATTGCGAAGTAGCTAATAGCTTCAGCAACCGTTGCACGTCCTTTCGCGTCAATCCGGTGAGGATGGCTATTCTTGAGACTGTCTGTTGCTTCCCATGGATCCCAAACTCAGCGTTCGCGACGTCCACATAGACTTGCTTTGCCAAATCCGCAAATGTTCGATGGGAACGGTTGTTTCGAAGCAGGATCCTGACCAATGGTCGTAGCAGTTGAAGTATGGCAGTAGACAGCGCGTGACTGTGGGTGGCTTGAGCCATTGTGGGCGGGTAGTCTAGCATTTTCCTTGTTCTCATTTCAGGCCCATTCCTCCGCGTCTCCTTATTCCCGTGCCTGCTGAGCGACGTCCTTGACGCACGCAGCAACGTCGAGGAGTCTTCATTTACCTTATGAGAAACTACGACCGACGAGCCGCCCCTCCCACCAGAAACTCCAACTCATAGCCTTCCGTTGTGTCTTGCGGCTCTCATGACTGTCCAGTCCGTCTCTCCTCTCGCGTTTTACGCCGTCCCCGGCGGCAATGGCTCGGCCTCCACCACCGGATCGTTCAGCCCTTGGCAGAGGCCTGAGGTGCCACTTGACATATGTGGGAATAAATTCCCATAATGCCACTTAAGACGTTTGGGAAGTAATTCCCATAATGGGATATCGTAACAGATAGTTTACCTGTTGGCTATCGCGTGCCGCGAACCTGATTCAGACGGCGTGCGGTATCAGACGGAATGGAGCCTCCGCGATGGCAATGAGGGATCGATGTGAAGGTCATGGCCCAATTGTCCTCGGATTGGTGAGTAGAAAAGAGGGAGGAAGGGCATGAACCACCGCGTCAGGGTGCAAGCCATCGTCATGCTGTTTGGATTGATCGCCTTGGTGGGGTATGACTGGAGCCAACTCACCACGGACGCCCAGGCGATTCCCGCGTTTGGTCGGAAGTACGGGTTCTCATGTAACGTGTGTCACGTGCCAGGGTTCCCCAAGCTCAACGACACCGGGAATCTCTTCCGCGATCAAGGCTATCAGCTGGGAGCCGATCAGGATCTCCCGACGTATGAAGGCATCTCCATGGGGTACATTCCCATTTCTTTCCGCACGACGGTGGGCTATCAACGAGCCAGCGTGAGGACCGACGCCACCGGCGTGACCACCGGAGGGGTTGGTTTCACTGGATTAGATATCCTCAGTTTTGGAACCCTCCATCGCAACATTGCTTTTGGGGTCGTATATACCCCGGGACTGGGGAGTGCGGGCTTTGGGACCGGCGCGAGCGACAGTGATCTCGAGTCCGCATTTGTGCGACTCATGCGGCTCGAACAATTTCTGGGGGTGAAACCCGAACCCGGCAATTATCTTCTCAACCTGAAGGTGGGTAAATTCGAGTTGGATGTGCCGTTCAGTGAGAAACGTAGCCAGACCTTGAATACGCCGTTTGTGCTGTATCACTATTTGCCAGGGACCCCTTACACCGCCACGATCAGCGGGACCTCCACGAGTTCCTATCTTAATCCCAACTCTTTTGCGATCGGCGAGAATCAGCCCGGTTTCGAACTCGCCGGGCTTAAAAAGACGGCGGCCACGGAGGGCTTCTTCCGATACAGCCTCGCCGCGCTCACGACCAATGCGTTCTCCGGACCACTCAGTGGCTGCAGCGCCGGGACGACGTGCGGCACCGGAGGCCGGAACGTCAACTTCTATGGCCATGTCACGCAATCGTTCGGCGGCTATGGCATCGTGTCTGGACATCGGCTCGGCCTGTTCGGCGCCTATGGCACGGCGCCGACGGTCGTCAACGCCACCTGTCCGACCTGCCAAGCAGTAGCCGGCAGCGGACAACCGTTTTACCGTATCGGAGGTGACTTCAGCTTGACCTACGAGGGGCAATGGAACTTGTTCGGCGCGCTGATGTACGGCAACGATAGTAAGAACCTCTTTGCCTCCCAAGGTATTGTCAACGCACAGCGGGCGACCTGGTATGGAGCCTTTGTGCAATTGGACTGGTATCCGACGCAGCTGCCCATCGTTCATATGCCAGGGTGGCTGTTCTCGTATCGCTATGATTTGATCCGCAACATCCAGCAGGGGGATCCCACCTTCGCCAAGAACTACAACAACGTGAACTCCCATACGTTCATGGGTCGGTATTATCTCCATCAATCGAGTCGAACCGATATTGCGCTACACATGGAGTACAACTTCTACGAGACTGCTAGGGTCGGAACCAGAGGCGGTGATTTACACGGTCAGACGCTCCTCTCCGGGATTGATTTTGCGTTTTAATTGGCATGAGGGTGTGGCCCACGAGATCCCCTAGCGTCGGAGGGTAGGTGAAGTGGTTGGGTCAGATTCTAATAGGGCATGGATAATGGGACCATCGCGAGTCCGACTGGTCTTGCTCAGTATGTGTCTGGTTGTAGGCTCAGGGGCATTCCTGAGTGCCACGCTAGTGGGAGCCGCCACGCCCATAACGAGACCCCCCTGCGACCAGTGTGAGGAGGCAGCCCGTTTTGTCCGGCTCCAGCCGGTGTCGGAGGACTCTTATGCGGTCTCTGCTCGTCATTTCACACATCCGTTTGTTCTCCCTCCTGAGGAATGGACCACGCTCCTCGGGACGTTGCAGATCCAGCGGCAAGCCGAAGGACTCCTGTTTCGGGATCCCCCTGGTCCAGTGCTCCCGGCCTTGACTCCCGAGGACATCAGCTACCTGAGCGGCGCGTTGAGCCAGGCTTTTGCGCAAGCCCAACCCCATGAAATGGTCGTGTTTGGGCTCAGTCACCTGAACGCATACCAAATGGCTGAAATCACAACCGGCGGATGGTTCGTCGAGGGGCCGTCGGTGCACGTCGTCCTCGCTAACTATCGGCAGGTCGTGACCATGCCCGGCACCCGCTGGTTACTTTGGGAACACCCGCTGCGTTCTGACGCAGGACCCCGTTACGATTTGATCCCGGGTCACCATCAGACGATGGTGCGAGAGTCCAGCGGGATCTCAAGTCTGTTCTCTTCCCCTCCTTCAGAATTGGTGATTGCTTATCCGGCAATCCTATTGGGCGAGTCAGTCGAAGACCTGACACGACAGGAATCGCCCGCTCCTGTAGTTGAGATGGGCCCTTCCTCGATCGCTATCGAAAGCCGATTCCGTGTGCTGAAGCGATTGCACGAGCAGGGGTTGATCTCAGAAGAGGAGTATCGGACCAAAAAACAACAGCTCCTGGATCGATTCTAAGCGAGATTTGCAGAGTGCAAGTAAGTCGAACACAAGACGCGATGGACCTCGATAGTGGGAACGCTAGTGTCGAGGCAAGATCCGGGTCTGCTAGGGTTCGGCGCTGCTACGGGGCCACGAGAGTATTTTGGCCAGCCCCTCTCGTGAGGCGCGTTCTTACACTGCATCACAGAAGCGTATGCGTACAACGTGCGTTGATCAAACATTCCTGAACACCCCGATGCGAATCTCGATACGGGCTCCCCCACGGGAATGAGCAACATGACCTTTCGAGAAGGCGCGGTCTGCGACGAGACCCATAGTCATAAGAAAGAAGATTGCGTAAGTATTGCGGCAGGGTATGACGGACCCGGGGCCCCT
>JAICWG010000131.1 GCA_025934915.1 Nitrospira sp. | reverse complement strand
TTGACGGCAACTTCGTCAGCTTGATCCCTGCCGCGTCGAGCACCGACTCGATGACGTGCTGCCATTCAGCTTGATGAGGTTGCGAAGATTCGTGCTCGATCTGCACGACCTGTTCGACCTGGCAGGAGCCGGGATGGACCAAGACAAAATCGACTCGTTTGAGTGCGATCTGACGCAAGATATCGGAACGCACCTTTTCCGTCGCTTTGACTTCTATAAAAGACCATAACGGTACCTGACTAAACACGAGGTAGCGCTCTTGGACGGCCATTTGGAGAAGGCTGTACAACGCAACCTCTTCTTTCTCGAGCAATCGGGTAGAATCGATGGTGACAGCGGGTGGGATGGCAAACGGCGATGCCTGCTTCTTTCTTCGACTTGCCCTCCTCAGATAGCGCCAAAGGCCGATGATCACGGCAATGACCGTACCGACCAGAAGAATTCTCATTTCTTTTTACTTCTGCCTTTTCGAGGTCGCAGCCGGTCATACCAATGCAGGCCGCTAGGGACGATGCAACCCAACAACCTTGGGGATGCTGCCCCCGTCACCGATGGGACGTTCCCGCACTGTTCCATTATGGTCTGATACGCAAGAACGGCAAACGCCACCGATTCCAGCGCCTTACTGTCCCAACCGTGCGACTCAAATGACGTGACCGGCACTGGAGCAAAGATATCGGTTAAATGCCCCATGATCGCCCGGTTCCTGACACCGCCTCCACCCACAATCACGTCATCAATCCCTCCCTTGATCCACCGCCTCGCCGTACCGACCGCTTCGGCAGTCCATCGGCTACAGGTAGCCAGCAGATCTTCGACCGATAACCGACGTGTTTGTTGCCAACTGAGTAATTCATCCAGCATTTTCGCGCCGAAGGCTTCACGTCCTGTCGATTTCGGTGGCGCCTGAGAAAGATAGGGATGGGCGAGAAGTTTGGCGAGCAATCTTGAATCGACCCGGCCTTTGGCCGCCATACGCCCCTCACGATCCATCGAGGCCCGACCATTCGTGGTACGGGACATGATCCCATCGAGAACCATATTTGCCGGCCCCGTGTCGAACGCGACGAGGTCCTCAGAGCCTGATCCACGGGGAAGGTAGGTGACGTTGCTGATGCCGCCAAGATTCACGATGAGCCTGGCGCGACGTAGATGTCGAAACAACAGCGCGTGGACCCCGGGGGTAAGCGGCGCCCCTTGCCCACCGGCCGCAATGTCGCGTGGGCGGAAATTGGCCACTGTCGTAATCCCCGTCCGTTCGGCAATGACTGCGGGCTCAGCGATTTGCAATGTGGAGCGTATTGCGCCGACGCCTGTATCTTTGATGTCATGCGGCAGATGGTGCACCGTTTGGCCGTGAGATCCGATCAGGTCTATGTCTTCTGGGGATAATTGAGCCGACCGAATGACGCCTAGGGCGGCATCGGCGAACCATTCGCCCAAGAGTGCATTGAGGTGGCAAATATCCGCCACCATTCCAGAAACCGATGCTGAAAGAATTCGTTGCTGTAGCGAACGCGGGTAGGGAAGCGAATGAAACGCGAGCATCCCGACACGGAGGCCTGTCCTCTGACGGGCGATGGTCACCAGCGCCGCATCGACTCCATCGGCTGACGTTCCTGACATCAATCCGACAACCTTCATCTCCGGTATCCTTTCCACCACCCGCGCGAATCCCGAGACGTTCACGGGTGTGCTACGCTAATCGAACTTTGACGTGTGGTCAAGGAGTCGAATGGACAGGGCCTATTGAGCGACACGTCCTCCTGATGTCGTTGACACCAGAATACCCGGATGATACGGTCCCCGCCGATGTTTCTGGTCAACTACGTGTGGAAGTCGCCTGTCTTCTCTCTCCTTGCCGTGCTGGCAGGCTTCCTCCCCCCCTTTGGCGCCATTACAGAGGCTCGCGACCCGATTCCTGTGGTGGTCACGATTCCCGTCCTGAAGGATTTGGCGGAACAAGTCGGTGGCCCTCATGTGCGAGTCACATCTTTGTTGCGCGGCTACGAAAACGAGCACACCTATTCACCCAAACCCACCGATCTGGTCGCGGTCCGCAAGGCCAGGCTATTGTTGGAAATCGGCATGGGACTGGAGGTCTGGGTTTCATCGCTGGTGAAGACCGCTGGAGGCCGATCGTTACGTGTGGTCACGACATCCCAAGGAGTAGAGCTGATTCGCGACGACGCTGACGCTCATGACGAGACGCATCATGAAGGGGAAGCTGGGAATCCGCACATTTGGCTGGACCCTGAGAATGTCGCCATCATGCTGCGCCATATCACTCAAGCCTTCATCGAAGTGGACCCAAGTCATACGGCTGACTACCAGGCCAATCGAGCGGCCTACCTCCGACGGCTGGGTCAGGTACAACAGGAACTGCTCGAGCGGACTCAGCGGCTACCCGACCGGCGTTTCATCGCCCATCATCCAGCTTGGCCGTATTTGGCAAAGCGATTCAGCTTTCAGATTGCCGGCACGATTCATCTGCAGTCCGGTACAGAACCATCCGCCTATCATCTACAATTTCTCATCGAGAAGATTAGAAAGGAGAATATCAAGGTTGTCGTATCCGAGGTTCAACTCAGCCAGCGACTCCCGGAGCTACTGGCGAGGGAAACCAAGGCCCACGTCGTCGTCTTGACGGCAATGCCGGGCGGTTTGGCGGGAACTGAGACCTACCTCGACATGCTTCGCTATGATGTGCTCCAATTGGCCGGTGCGTTGGAAACGACCTCGTAACCGTTCTCATCTTAGCGCCGGAAGGAGCTTCGGATTCCGTGTCTAATCCCCGCGAACCGATCATCCGTTTCGACCATGCCTCCTTCGGATTTCCTGGGCTCATCGCGCTCCAAGACATCTCGTTGACTATCTACGAGGGCGAGTTCGTAGGAGTCATCGGCCCAAACGGATCAGGCAAGACAACGCTGTGCCGCGCCGTACTGGGGCTTCTCGCTCCAGTGGAGGGCCATCTTCATATCTTCGACTGTGCCTGTGATGAGCTCCGCTGCCACCATCGCGCAAAAATCGGCTACCTCCCGCAGAAAGGAGTTGTCGATCGGAATTTTCCGGTGACGGTTCTCGAAACGGTGATGATGGGTCGTTACGGAGCGCTGGGCCTGTTCAAGCGGCCAGGGAGGAAGGATCGTGACATCGCGCTGGAGGCGCTGGCTCAGGTCGCAATGGAATCTCACAAAGATAATGCTCTCGGGCATCTGTCCGGCGGCCAGCAACAACGCGTCTTCATCGCCAGGGCCCTGGCCCAGCAACCCAAGGTCCTGATACTGGATGAACCGACGACCGGTCTGGATATCACCGCTCAACACAATGTCATTGAGTTGGTACAGCACCTTCATGACGAGCTCAAACTCACGGTCCTCCTTATCACCCACGATATTAATATGATCCGCTCACGTGTGGATCGATTGGTTCTTCTCAAAACCAGACTCTTCGCCGCCGCTCCCCCCACAGAAGTTCTCAAACCTGAGATTCTTCACCAGGTGTACGGCAAAGACCTCGTGATCACGGAAAAGGATCTCGTCATCGTCGAGGATTACCACCATCACCACTAGGAGTTGACTCCTGTCCATGTTGGACCTCCTCGCCTACGACTTCATGCAACGCTCTCTGCTCGCCGCCGCGATGGTGGGAGGGCTCTGTTCGGTTATTGGGGTATTCGTGGTACTGCGGGGGCTGGCGTTCGTGGGTGCAGGGACGTCGCATGCCGCATTCGCGGGCGTGGCGCTCGGCTACTTGATGGGATGGCCGCCCTTGTTGCTGGCCATTGTGTTCGGCCTTGCCACGGTCTGGATTACCGGCTGGGTCGAAGAACGTGGCCGAATGAAACTGGATGTCTCGATCGGTATTCTCTATACCACGACAATGGCACTGGGCATTCTCTTTATCGGATTGATGAAAACGTACAATGCCGAAGTGTACGGATACTTATTCGGCAGTGTTCTATCGGTCACTCCGGAGGAATTACAGATCATCGGAGCGTTGAGTGTGCTCGTGTTGGGTCTTCTGCTGCTGTTTGCCAAAGAGCTCTATTTCATCGCTTTCGACCAAGAGATGGCTGAAGCGTCCGGCGTACCTGCACGGCAGATATTTTTTCTCCTCCTGACGTTGGTCGCTTTGACGGTGGTAGTTTCACTGAAAACAGTGGGAGCCATCTTGGTCTTTGCCATGATCCTGATTCCAGCCTCAACCGCCTACCAACTCACTCATAGCCTCGCAGCACTGACCCTCTATTCCGCAGCAATTGGGATTCTGACCGCGGTAACCGGTGTTCTGATCTCTGCCCTGTGGGATGTGCCTTCCGGACCGGCTATTGTCTTACTAGCCACCACGGTGTTTTTCATCTCGGTTTTCTTCTCGCCGAAGCGTGTGCGCCGCACACGGCTCGCTCATTCCCATTAGGTACCTTGCTCCATTCTTACGATAATGCTATCTGTAAGACATAACCACCTCGATCATGAGACTATCGGTCTTCCTCGTGTAAGAAGATTGCGGCAAAGACCGATTATTCGATTGATCGCACTAGAGAAAGCCACGCACGAGAGGAGGGATTTCATGCATGGGCAAGCGTTCCGAACAGGTGTCCTTGGGTTGGTGTTCGCCATCGGCGTCGCTCTATTCCCCCTTTCAACCGGCGCGCTCGCAGAAGAGTTCGGCGGAACAGAGCCAGGCAAATGGGTATTGGGATTTCGAGTAGGGTTCGCTCCTCTTACCCAAGAACTCTCACGCGGCACTTCGACATCCATCGGGCCGCTCGTCAATTTTCAAGGTTTGTACAGTGTGAATACTTGGCTCTTGGTCGGAATGATGCTTGAATGGGAACGCCACGGAGTCAGCCTGGAGCGACCTGACATAGACCTCGGCCATCAAGATACGGTGTCGGTGCTACCAACAATGGAACTCCGTCCCGTGAAATTAGGTCGGATCATTCCGTATGTGAATATGAGCTTCGGCGTGAACATCAACAGTTTCGGCGAAGATACAGCGCGTCGCATCAGTCCCAGCAACACCTTTGCCTGGCGGTTAGGGTGGGGCGCCGATTACAAGCTCAATGAACGGTTCGCGCTCAATGCAGAGTGGGCCTACAAACGAAACGACGGCCATACTACCGATACCGGCGGCCGAAACAATGACTGGAATGCGTCTTCGTTTGGATTTCTCTTCGGCGGAAAGATGTACTTTTGATTTCATCTGATCTTGTCACGCAGGGCTGCCGGCAGCGGTGATGCGATGGTAATCGGTTTTCCTACTCAAGATGACTGTTCCGGCTTCGACTCCACACCATGCCTATCTGTTCTTTTGCGCTGAAGCCGAGTTTTTCATAAAACCCCGGCCGTCGGGTGCAGAGCCAAAAGAGCTCCACCCGTTTGAGGCGTGGATGATCGAGGATACGTCGGACGATCTCGGTCCCCACCCCTTGGCCCTGATACGTCCGATCGACGATCACATCCCAGATCGTTGCGCGATAGATAAAGTCGGTGAGTACTCGACCGAACCCGATAAGACGCTCCCCCTCCCAAGCACAGAGGGTCAGGTCGGTATGGCGTAGCATTTCCTTCGCATCATCGAGAGATCTGGCCTGGGCCCATGGGGCTTGGTGGAACAGCCCAAGGAGCTGAGATGCGTCAGGTGGGTCATCATGGGAGTAGGAGACGGCGGACTTGAGGGTTGGAGGCATCTTATACTAGAGTATCCTCCCGAATTGTCTTGGAGTGTACGGGGAAACCGATGTCAACGCAAGTCCGAACCTGCCCAAAGTGCTCTCAACTCATGTGGCTGAAAACTGATGAGTACGAGGTGCTCGACGATGAAACTGTTCGAGCGAAGTGCCCTCACTGCGGGAACACCGCTCGCTTCAAACTCGTCACCGTCGGCGCGAATGCGTTGGGACCCAAGATGGGCCACTAGCCGCCTTGCCGAGTTTTCAGCATTCAGAACTCAACACGGCGCATCACATACCTTGACCCGCGCCGTCCAATTCCGGCTTATTGCCTGGAAGGACTTTGTGTAGGGCGGCGCGGTACTCTTTGAGTCGCTTTTCGTCCATTCGTCCCATTTCAATTTCTTTATCCCGCTGCATTCGTTCCAAGTGATCCAATGCCGAGAGAAGCGGCTGAACGGCCCTGAGGAGGTTTCCGATTTCAAACGCCTCCAGCGATGACACCAAGGATTCATTCAGCGTCTTGTATGGGGTTCCGGCACTCTGGCTTCGAACACGTGAGACGATGGTTTCATAGCTATCAACCGCCTCGAAAGAAGGTTTCAGGCCCAAGGGCAGTGCGCTCACATGAACAATAGGCGGAAGTTTGGCGGCATAGAACTTGAGATGAGCCGTTAACCCTCCCACGGCATCAAGTACTTCGGTAGTCAGCATGCATCCTCGGCAACGTGCATGTTGGTAATTGGTACAGACGGCTTCTTCTCTCGGTGGATGATGAGCTGTTCAAGCGCATGCATCACCCGCTCCATATCGCCGGGCACCGACCTCGTGAAGTCCTCCACCTTGCTCGTCGCCGGATGAGTGAAGCAGAGGGTTCTTGCATGGAGCATCACCCGAGGAATCTCCACTTGTTCAATCATACACACTTTTCGCCCGCCATACGTGTGATCCCCCAGAATGGGATGTCCCAAGGAGGCGAGGTGGACCCGAAGCTGATGCGTTCTGCCCGTTCGAGGGTAGAGCAACACATGGGCCGCCGCTTTCCCATACCGCCGCTCCACCACATACTCCGTAACGGATTCCTTGGGACTGGTCGTTCTCGGGGAAAATTTCTTCCGGTCCTTGATGTCCCGGCCAATAGCCAGTTCGATCAGTCCTCGGCCCTTCTTGGGAACGCCCCAAATCAATGCCTCGTAGACTCTGGTAATGGTATGGAGCTTGAACTGCGCTGCAATAGCACGGTGCGCTGCATCGGTTTTAGTAATCACCATGACGCCGGACGTTTCTTTGTCCAGTCGATGGACGAGGCCGGGCCGTTCTTTCCCTCCAATGGTCGAAATGGTTCCACCCGACGTTTGAAAATGATGCAGCAGTGCATTGACGAGCGTACCGGTCCAGTTCCCTGGAGCAGGATGGACGACAATCCCGGACGGCTTATTCAAGACGAGAAGCGCGTCATCTTCAACGAGAATGTCCAGCGGAATCGCCTCTCCCTTGATCGAGAGGGGCTCCGGCTTCGGCACGTCCATGGTGATCCTATCGCCGGGTTTGATCTTGTGGCTCGGCTTTACCATCTGATCATTGATGCGGATGCGCCCCAGCTCGATCAGGCGCTGCAACGCCGATCGCGAGATATCTCGCTCTCGATTGACGAGAAAGAGATCCAGTCGCTTTGGTTGCTCTCCCGGTGTGATGGTAAATTCTGTAATCATGAGCGCGTACGCTACTAAAGAGCCTTGGTCAAATGCAATCGACGCCACCAGGCACTGTGTTTCTTTCGTAACAGCGGGCCATGGGAACAGTTGAAGCCCGCGAGGTGTTTTGTTAGGGTGCGCCCCTTGGAGCAACTCACATGGGCATACGATTTTCGCATTACGATCCAGAGGGGTTCTATGACGAGTTGTATGAGGGGAAGGGCCAACCGCGACCCGGAAGCACCCTGTTGCTGAGGAAGTTTGCGTCACTGCCGGAAGGGGAACTGAAAAAACGGCAGGAAGCGGCGGAACGCGTGATTCTCAACATGGGGATGACATTCGGCGTCTATGGGAGCGATGACGGCCATGAACAGATCTTCCCCTTCGATATCGTGCCACGGATGGTGTTGGCATCGGATTGGCAACACATTGAATCGGGGCTTCGTCAGCGCATGCGAGCGTTGAACTTGTTTATCGACGATGTGTACCACGATCAGAAGATCCTCAAGAACGGAGTGATTCCTCACGAGCTGATTTATTCGAGCAAGGGTTACTTACAGCCCTGCATGGGTCTCAACCCACCGCGAGGCATTTGGTGTCACATTGCTGGAATCGATCTCATCCGAATCAGCGATGGCCGGTACTATGTCCTCGAAGACAATACCCGTTGCCCGTCTGGGGTGGCCTACGTGTTGGAAGCCAGACAGGCCATGAAGCGGACGTTTCCTGAGCTGTTCGAGGCCTATCGCGTGCGGCCGGTTGATGGATATCCGATCCAACTCTTGGAAACCCTTCGGTCTCTTTCTGAGCTCCCTGATCCAACCGTCGTGATTCTGACGCCGGGCACTTTCAATTCTGCCTATTACGAACATTCCCTGCTCGCCCAAAAGATGGGGGTAGAATTGGTCGAAGCCAGCGATCTGGTGGTCGTCGATGGGTCGGTCCACATGCGCACCACCAAGGGGTCTCAGCGTGTGGACGTGATCTACCGGCGGATCAATGACGACTATTTGGACCCGCTGGCGTTTCGAAACGATTCCGTGCTCGGAGTGCCCGGTCTCATGGAATCATACAAGAGAGGCAGGGTCGCGCTCGCCAATGCGCCCGGCACCGGCGTGTCGGACGACAAAGCCATTTATGCCTACATCCCGAAGATCATCAATTACTACTTGGCAGAGGAACCGATACTCCCAAACGTGCCCACCTATGTCTGTTCGGATAGACGGGATCGGACCTATGTCTTGGAGCATTTGGATCAGCTGGTCGTGAAAGCCACCAACGAAGCCGGCGGGTACGGCATGATGATCGGTCCTCATGCCTCGAAGCAGGAGCGTGAGGACTGTGCCCGTCGCATCGAGGCAGACCCGCGCAACTATATCGCTCAACCGACCTTGGCACTCTCGCGAGTACCTACCTTGGTGGAGGATCATCTAGAAGGGCGCCACGTCGACTTGCGGCCATATGTCTTGTATGGCCGTGATGTGTACGTCCTGCCGGGTGGCATGACACGAGTGGCGTTGCGGAAAGGCTCCCTCGTAGTGAATTCTTCACAGGGCGGAGACAACAAAGACACATGGGTTCTTTCCTGAGCACCTCTTTTACGAGTGCATGGGATATCGGCAACGGCTCAATAGCCGGGAAGCAGGCTGCGTCTGGTCAATGATGCTGAGCCGAGTCGCCAGTTCCATCTATTGGCTGAACCGCTACATCGAAAGGGCAGAGAATTATGCTCGGTTCATCGAGGTGAACTTGAACCTGACTCTGGACTTCCTAGAGGGACCACGGAACAATGGGAACCATTGGTAGCGACTACGGGCGATCATGAGAGCTTTGCAGGCCGCTGTGGGAAGGCCACCAAAGAAGCCGTTATCCAATTTCTCTCGATCGATGCCCTCAACCCTAACTCAATTCTGTCCTGCCTCACGGCAGCTCGGGAAAACGCTCGATCAGTACGAGAAGTCATCTCCACCGACATGTGGGAGCAAGTCAACCGTTTTTATCTCATGATGAGGGCCGCTGCCTCGAACGGCCTGTCCAGCCGCAATCTTCATGCCTTTTTGGCGGATGTGAAGGCAAACAGCCATCTCTTTCTGGGCATTACCGACGCCACCATGTCGCACGGGGAAGGCTGGCATTTTGCCAGACTCGGCCGCCTGCTTGAGCGAGCGGACAAGACCTCGCGCATTCTCGACGTGAAATACTTCATGTTGCTGCCGACCGTCGCAGAAGTCGGTACGCCGTTCGATATCATCTAGTGGTCCGCATTGTTGAAATCCGCCAGCGCCCTCGAGATGTATTACAAACGTTTCGGTCGTATCTCTCCGGACGATGTCACGGCGTTCCTGATTCTCGACTCGACATTCCCGCGAGCCATCCGGTACTGTCTCATCAAGAGCGAAGATTCGTTGCACGCCATCTCCGGATCCGAGCACGGGTCCTATCAAAACCAAGCTGAGAAACGGCTAGGACGGCTGCGCGCCGAATTGGATTTCGGTGATCTTGAGGACTGCGTGTCGGGCGGCCTCCACGAATTCTTGGATCGCAATGAAGCTCCCCGCAGCAAGCTGCGGGGTATCACAGAACTCAATTCCGAAGACTTCTCGGAAGGAGAGGCCAACCCCGTAGCGAGCTACGGGGAATGTCAAGTTCAAGCAGAGCTCAATCGTGTGGGGGACGCTATTTTCGACACCTTCTTTGCCCCTCGCCCCATCCACAATACAATCACCGGAGCGGAGGCACAATGACCTTTTGTCTAGGGATGAAAGTTGAGGAAGGGCTCGTCGGTATTGCCGACACCCGAGTGACGATAGGCGCGGAATGTATCATGGCGTGAAAGGTTTCCATCCATCAACATGGACGGCATTCGATGTTTCTCATGACATCGGGCCTCCGTTCCGTGCGCGACAAGGCGGTCACCTATTCGACGAAGCGATCGGCGATAGTGATCAGACCTTCGATAAGTTGTTCAAAGCCGTCAACGTGTTTGCGGCTCAGATTCGCCGCGTGGCCGAGGAAGATAAGGCTGCGCTCGATAAAGCAGGGTTGATCTTCGACCTCCACGCCTTGGTCGGCGGTCAGCTGGAGAGCGACTATGCGCACAAGCTCTATCTCATCTACCCTCAAGGGAATTGGGTGGAAGTGAGCGAAGGCACTCCTTATTGCATCATCGGCGAAACCGGCTACGGCAAATCGCTTCTCGATCGCGTGCTGCGGTACCACTCCAACATGGACCTCGCGCTGAAGGTGGGGTTTCTGGCTTTCGATGCCACTCGCACCAGCTCGAGCAGCGTCGAATACCCTCTCGATGTCGTGCTCTATAGGCACGATACGTTCGACATCGTTGAACAGCGCTTTCAGAAAGAGGATCTCGCCGAGATTTCAGCATGGTGGCAATCCCGCATTTGCGAGTCGGTGGAGAAGTTACCGTCAAAGTGGATCGATCGCCTGCTCGACTCGCTTCCCCATGACACCAGATCATCACCCAAAAACTGCTCCGATACATCTTCGTAGGTCTGCTTCGGAACGAGAAAGCGCCAACGGCTCTATCGTTTCATCTCGACTCCGAGAGTAGAGAATTTGTCGATGGGCTGGCGGCGTGCACGATAACCTGTCGCTGACGAAAAATCGCAAGTGCGCGCTGTCCGGCCTCGTCCGCCTCTTGATGCTGTGCGAGCGCTTCATAGAGGGACGCCAGCAGCGCCCAGGACGCTGCCTCACCGGACGGATCGCGTAACGATTGATAGAGGGGTCACTGCGCGCTTCGCCGATCCTATTCCTTTCTCCTGTTGGCCGATGGCGCCATAGACAGCAGACAGGCGGTAGCGCAACGCCGCTTCCATACCGGCTTGAGGTCTTTGCTCGACCAGCGCAAGCGCCTGTTCGTAATACTGCTTCGCCGCGTCAGGCTCATCCATGATCAAACGGGCATCGCCGAGCGCAACCAATGCCGCGAGTGTCTGATCGTTGTCCTGACGGTTGTGGGCAACCTGGAGTGCCTCTTCAAGGATCTGGAGTCCTTCTTGGGTCAACCCGTCGGTGGTCCGTAGGAGCCCGAGTTGTATTCTTGCCAAAGCCACTCCTTGAACATTGCGCGACCGACTGTATCGGTCCACCGCTCGTTCAAACAAGCGGCCGGCTTCTTCTCGCGATCCCGACCAGGCAGAGACTTTCCCGAGCGTCAACAGCGCATCTCCATGAGCCGGGCCGGCGGGAACTTTTGAGAAGAGCGCCAAGGCATCACGAAGCTGCTCGGCGGCGGCTTCTCTCCGGCCCTGTCGTTCGAAAATCGAACCGATCCTTGTCAGGGCTGTGGCTTCGCCTTGCCGCTGTTTGGTCGCGCGGAACGATTCGCGCGCTTGTCCATAGTACGTGAGGGCTTCCGAGTAGTGGTTCTGTACGTCGTGGATCTCGCCGATCCGCAGCAACTCGTCTCCCTTCAATGTCCTGGCCGAAGATACCGGCTGAACGAGCCGGGGCTCGTCGAGCGGCCACGCGCCGGAGGAAAGAACGAGCGTCACGAGCAGATGGAGCGGGGTCACAGCATACCCTACCGTTCCCGCGTCTCATCGGTCAAATATCATGAAAGAGAGAACCTAGGC
>JAICWG010000057.1 GCA_025934915.1 Nitrospira sp. | reverse complement strand
GAAACATGACAAGACGGTATGGGAGGTCGAAATCGTGACAGATGACAAGATGATCAAGGAAGTGCACATCGATGCGGATTCTGGCGTCATTATCGATGTGGAAGATAAAGGCAAGGAACACAAGGACAAAGGGAAGCATTGACCTGTCGGTGGTGAGAGGCCTGGTTGCGTAAGCTCTGCACCGTGGCCACTACACTTTGGCTCAGGGGGCTGGTCTGGTCGCTTGGTTGTTTGTGCGGATGATCAGGTCAAACAACTGCTAACTACCCCAGCTGTCCCTTACATTTTGAGGCGCTCGGCGTAGCCGGTCAACTCGACGTAACCTTGACCGTTCACAGGTTTGCCTTGTTTGGTGCCTGTTACCGCCACCGCCCCTTCCCAATAGGAGACCTTGCTGCTGCGTGAGGTGCGCAATTCCTGATCCGCGAGCAGCGGAGTGATGTCCAGCACCAGATCGAGCGACGGAAACTTCAGGCGCCATCGGCTGGGATACGTGGCCTTGCTTTCCGGGCTGGTCCAGGTTCCGGTCGATTCGATTTGAAAGTCCGTCACCTCCAGGTGGCGAGTGCGTCCATCCGGGGACACGGCTGTCCCGCTCGACGCAAGATCGGACGTTCCATCTTTCCGACGTATCCGATACAGCATGAGTTCGGTGTCGTCCTCCAACTGGATGCTGAACCAGTCCCATCCGACCTGATCCGTCCCGAGATCACCGGACCCGAATTCACGGTCCATCCAGCTGATGCCGGAAACGTCGAACTGTTCGCCGTCGATCGTCAGGCTCCCCGTTGTCGCGAGCCTCGTGAATGAATAGTAGTGAGTGGCTTGACCCACATCTTTCCCTTTTCTACTGATGCCGTCCAGACCGTGAGTGACGAGCGGCTTGGCCGGTTGGAGTGTAAGGGCGAGGGCATGCGTCTCGTCGTGGGCCACCAAGGTATGTGGCGCAGATGGTTCAGTCGATGCTTCGGCGCGCCAATCATCGATCCAGACGTGGAGCCGCGACTCGTCGGCGCCAGCCTTCCCTAACCCCTCACGGCTGAGCTTTTCGGAGAAATGAAATCGTTTCCCGGTGATGTCGGTCACAGCGAAATGGGCCAGATACAGCTGGCTGATCGACCATTTCGACGGCAGGGTTTTGATTTCCTCCGGTGGGACGGCTCGACGGAAGAAGACCAACTCAAATCCGAACGACCGGCCGTTTTTCGACTGCAGATGGCCTGTGTAGTACCACCATTCGGTTTGATAGGTCGGGTGAGATCCATGGTCTCGAGGAAAATTGTACCGATAACCAGCGATGGCCGACTGAAACGGAGCCGAAGGTGGGTTCGCGCCGATCGCCGTTGAGAGATCAGCGCTCAGCAAAAGCGTGAGCAAAATCCCGATTCGTACCCTGTCTGTCACACTCTACCTCGTGTCAGCAGTACATCCTAAGAGGACCATGCGAGCGGAACGCTCCTCTCGCATTGTTTATAGCACGCGCCTTGCCCATGAACCAATCGTCAGTCTCAGAGCGATGTTTCGCATTTACCCGCGCCTCGTCGGTCGGCGAACGGCGTTGACAATTTTCACAAATCTCAGCTATCGTGAGCCATGCAGACCGATCGTGAGCGGGGGCCGTCTGACCGGAGTCCGTCCAATCATGCCGAACCTTTTCCAATTCCTGGTCGCCTTCCGGTATTCCCATTACCCAACGTCGTCTTTTTTCCCAAGATGTACCTGCCGCTCCATATTTTCGAACCACGCTATCGTCGGATGGTCGCCGATGTGACGATGGGCGGTCAATGTATCGCCATGGCGCTGCTGAAAGAAGGATGGGAACCGGACTACTATGGGAATCCAGCAATCTATCCCTCGCTCTGTATCGGACGGATCGTGAGTGTGCAACCTTTGTCGGACGGTCGCTCTAACATCTTGCTGCAAGGGCTCGAACGGTGCGAGATTTCCGAAGAATACTTCGACAAACCGTATCGCGAAGCGACGATTCGCGTCACGCCCATGCGCTCCGACGAGGGGTTGACGAAAGGCGTTCGTCGCGCACTGATCGACGTGCTCGGGCAATACCTCCAAGCTAGGGAGGATAGCGCGGTATGGCAAGGGTTCTTTCGCGAAGAAGTTAGTGACGAAGTCTTGGTCAATACTCTCTCAACTTATCTGGATTGCACACCCTTGGAAAAACAATTTTTGCTGGAAGCGAACGGACTCCACCAGCGAGCTCGTCGATTGAACGATCTGGTTCAATTCATGCTGCACGAACATCACGGCACGCAGGACTGGGAGTAGGAGTAATGGATCGAGCCATCGCGATCAACGTCAGCCGTCTGTGCAAAACATATGACAACCATAAGGCTGTCGATGACCTGTCGTTCCAAATCTACGCAGGAGAGATTTTTGCTCTACTGGGGCCGAACGGCGCGGGTAAGAGCACTACGCTTCGCACACTCATCACATTGCTGCACCCGACATCGGGCACGGCGACCGTCATGGGTTACGACACGGTGCGCGAAGCGGACCAGGTCCGGACTGTGATCGGATACGTGCCTCAAGAACGGGCGATCGACCGCTTTCTGACCGGACGTGAACATCTCCAACTCCTCGGTGCGCTCTATCACCTGACGAAAGAAGAAGCGGCGAAACGCATCGACGAGCTGCTCAAACTGGTCGATCTCGAAGTTCATGCGGACCGTCCTGCCAAAACCTATTCCGGCGGCATGAAGCGCAAGCTCGACATTGCCTGTGGGTTACTGCCTGACCCAAAAATCTTGTTCCTCGACGAACCCACGCTCGGCCTCGACGTGCAAAGCCGTCTCCGGATCTGGGAATACATCCGGATGCTTAAAACCCGTGGGATGACGGTCGTGATGACGACGAACTATCTGGATGAGGCTGATCAACTCTGTGATCGACTTGCCATTATCGACGGCGGCAAGATCAAAACGTTGGGCTCTCCGGCTGAGCTCAAGATCGCCCTTGGCGGGGATATCGTGTCCCTCACTCTCAAAGAGACGAGCCGGATCCAGTCGCTAGAGTCGGACCTTACCGGTCGTCCGGCGATCAAGACCGTGAGAGCGACCACTAAAGGCCTGGATATCAGAGTAGAAACGCCCGAAAAGGCCTTGCCTACCATTCTCGAATCGGCCAATCGATTAGGGTGCGACATCGAGTTTATTCAATACAACCGTCCGCGCTTAGACGATGTGTTTATCGCGCACACCGGGAGAGCCATCACCGAATCGCCTCCCGAAGTCGAGTCGGCGTAAAGGAGTCACGTGGCGCACTATTGGCAAGAGATCAACGCGTTGACGATGCGGTGGGTTCGGCGGTTGAGCCGGGAAAAATTCAGCATGCTGTTCACCTTGGTGCAGCCGATGCTGTTCTGGCTTATCTTCTTCGGAAATCTGTTTCAACGGGCCGCGGACACGCAGGTCATGCAGGCACCCAACTACATCAGCTTCCTCGCAGCCGGTGTCGTCGTCATGACGGTCCTGAACAACGGCTTGGCCGGAGGCGTCGATCTGCTCTTCGATAAGGAAAACGGGTTCCTCGAACGGTTGATGTCTACGCCGATTCATCGTACCTCGGTCATCCTGAGCCGCTTTATCTTCGTCATGGCGATCACGTCGATGCAAGTCCTTGTGATTCTCGGCGTGTCGTACCTGTTCGGCGTTCATCCCGCGACGGGTATTCTCGGTGTGGCGACAATCTTGCTGATCGGGATGATGTTCGGGATCGGCCTGACGGCCATCTCCATGGCAATGGCCTTCTCCGTGAAAAGTCACGGGGACTTCTTCTCCGTATTAGGATTTCTTTCCCTGCCGATGATCTTCCTCAGCTCCGCGTTGGTTCCGTTGACGGCGATGCCGGGTTGGATGAGTTTTCTGGCGCAATTCAACCCCATGACCTGGGCTATCGATGCGGTACGGCCTTTAATTCTGTCCGGCTGGACTGAAGCCTTGCCGCACGTAGGAATGGTGGTCTTGGTCATGCTCGCGTTCGATGCCCTCTGTCTATACGGTGGGGCCAAGGCATTCCGCCGTGCGATGGGGTAACCCCACCATGAACCATGGATCGCTTGACTGACGACGGAATCCGCCGGATCATGACCTTAATGCCGCCATATGTTAGGCTGTGAACGGCGGAGAGTCGTAGGAGATGATGCCTGAAAATCAAATTCGCGCGCTTATTCGCCTCCTTTCCGATGAGGATGACCGAATCGTCCGTACCATCAGCGGGAGACTCATCGATATCGGCCCATCGGCTGTCCCTCTTCTCCAAGAAGCGGAAATTGAACAACCGGAGATGGCCGATCGGATCGCCTCCGTCCTCGAGGAAATACGAGGAAGTAAGCTGGAAGATGAACTGGCGAGCATGGCGGCTCTTTCGGACGAAGCCATGAGCCTAGAAACGGGCGCCTTTCTGATCGCTCATTACGCCTATCCCGCGCTCGATGTCGCTCGCTATCAGGAACAGCTCGATACCATGGCAGGTGAAGTTCGAGCACGTATCGGCCATCGAGCGTCCGGGGAAGAAGTCGTCAACGCACTCAACCGATATCTATTTACTGAACAAGGGTTTAAGGGGAACGCCAAAAACTACTATGAGGTTGAGAACAGCTACCTCAATTGCGTCATAGACCGGCGAGTCGGTATCCCTATCAGCCTGTCGGCGGTCTATCTCTTGATCGGACAGCGGTTGGAGCTCCCGCTGTTCGGTATCGGCATGCCGGGGCATTTCCTGGTGAAGTACGAGTCCGACCGATACAAGATTTTCGTCGACTGTTTCAACGGCGGAGCCTTGCTGACCGAAAAAAACTGCGCCCGTTTTCTGACCGAGGCCGGATACGGATTCGACGATAAGTACCTACAAAAAAGTCCGGTTCGAGCGATTCTGTCTCGCATGATCAAGAACCTCTTGGCCATCTACTCCAAATCGGGTGACATGGAAAAAACCACCCGCCTGACCACGTTCATCGAGATCCTCGGCGGCGCTCCCCGCGAAGAAGGGCTTTAGTCAAACACGAATCGTCAGGAGATCTTTCCCCTTCCAAATCTTTCCCCCATACTGCGACCCCGCTTGAGCTCCGACGTCGTACCGATCCGCAATCGGATAGAAATGCGACAGCACGAGTTGGCCGATGCCGGCTTCCTTTGCCACCTGACCGCATTGTCCGGCGTGCAGATGGGCGGGGCCCGGACGATTGGCCGGGAACGAGCAATCGAGTACGGCAAGGTCGGCATCAGTACAAAGCCGGACGAGTGCCTCGCAATACTGTGAGTCTCCCGAATACACCAGAGCCTTCCCCCGATACTCGATCCGATAGCCGACGGACAAGAGATCGGAAACGTGGACCACCGGTTTGGGGATGATACGGGTGTCCCCGATCGAGAAAGGTTTGTCCGACACTTCCTTGAAGGCCACGTGGAACGGTGCTGATGAAAAGCTGGGGAAGTTCTGCATGATCGACCGTAAGAGTCGGATCGTGCCTTTCGGTCCGATCAGGGTCATTCCTGGACGATGGCCCCCTCCGTATTTGGCATAGATCACCGCATCGAAAAAGAACGTGATGAAGTCGGAAAAGTGGTCCGCGTGAAAATGGGAGAACAAGATGTGCGTAATCCGGTGCCGGTTCACACCGGTTTTGATCAAATTCATCAAGGTACGTGGACCGAAATCCAGGAGGATGTTATGATCCGTATGCACTAAGTATCCCGCTGCAGCGCGGGTCGGATGCACGTTGGTACCGGAACCGAGAATGGTCAGACGCATAGGCGAATCAGTTATACAGCCATATGGTTAAAGAACGACACTAAGCTGATCAAGAATTGTTTGAGCTTCTATCAAGTCAGGGTTGGCGCCTTGTTCACGAAATCGGGAGCAGACGGAATGTAAGACCAGCTTAGCGGCATCCAGCCGGTTCAGTTTTCTCAAGAGTCTGGCCAGGCTCGTCGCGGCTCGAAGCTCAAGCATTTTGGCATGCTGCTCTTGCGCCATCTTCACGGCTTCAGCAAAACACTGCTCCGCCGCAGAGACGGATGGCTCGGTTTGTTCCAGCAACAGTTCCCCTTTCAGTCGAAGCAGTTCTGCCTGCCAAAACCATTCCCCCCGAGTAAGGGCGACTTTCTGCGCCTCCGATATTGCACCTAAACCTTCATCAATGCGTTTCTTGCGCAAATAGAGTTCCGCAAGCAACGCCAAGGTATAGGTATTATTGAGACTTGCGCCGGCGGCTTGCATGGCGGAAAGTCCGTTCACTAATTTTGTGAGACCTTCCTCGCGACTCTTTTCAGCCAGACCCCAACCTTGAGAGGACATCGCCCATGCCAAGCCCACTTCAAATGAGTATTTGGTCGAAATGGCCACGGCTTCGTCAGCGAAACTCAGCGTTCGATCTGCGTCGCGGAGCATGGAGGAGATCCAGCACACAGCCCCTAAGGTAAATGCCAGCGTGAAGGGGTGTTCCAACTCTCGTGCCATGCCAATGGCTTCCTGCAACAGCGCTTCGATCTGATCAACCTCACCCAATATCCATAATGTTCTGGCCAGCATAATTCTCGCGGTGATGCCGGGGTCCTGAGCATAAGGCAGGGCCTGTGGGCGATGTCGAGCGGGATCATACAGGGACTTGGCGGCCAACAAATGGGCTTTGGCTTCATCAAACCGGCCAAGGAAGGAATAGGTCGAGCCGATACTCTCGTGAGCTCGAATCAGCAGATCCTGGTTTTGCTCGTGTTTCGCCAGAAACAGGAGATGTTCCGCCAGGTCGCACGCTGTTGCGAGAGGCCCCCTGACCAGATGGAAAACCCACAGCCCCCACACTGCGAGAAAGTGATGCTCGGAGTAGCTGTTCTCCCGGGAGAGTTCCCTCGCCCTGAGATAATTACGCTCGATCTCCTCAGACGCATATCCCTTCACCGTCACCATGGGGGCGCCGCGTGCGATGAGGAGCTCCAACTCTAATGCATCGCGCTCCGTGCCCGCGGATAAGTCCTTCAGCAACGTCACTGCGCTATGGAAATGGTTCAGCGCTTCAACATTGGCTGACCGATCCACGTCTCGTCGGGCTGCAAGACGCCAATACATGATGGCCGGGCGAGTCAAACCTGCCTGTTCAAAGTGGTAGGCCAGGAGTTCCGGTTCCAACTGCACGCGCTCGGCGAACTTCTCCTCCAGTGTTTTAGCAATGCGGGCATGGAGGAGTCGGCGAGATTTTTTGGGGAGAGTGTTGTAGACAGCTTCTTGGACAAGCATATGCTTAAAACGATATCGCGAAAGCGATCGTTCACCTTCTTGTAGAATGAGCCCTGAAGCGACGAACAAATCGAGGGCGCTATTGAGTTGAGCGTCCGTCACATGGACGGCGGCCCGCAGCAGCTCATAGGTGAATTCCCGTCCGATGGCTGCTCCGATCTGAACGATCTCCTTGACCGGTCCCAATCGATCCACCCGTTCCATAAGCAATGCTTGCAGACTGTCTGGAATGGCCATTTCTTTTAGGGGAGTGTTGAGCGTGAATGAGTCGGTTCCCTCAGCCAGCAATCCAGCCTGCAGCAGATTTTTCGTCAATTCTTCGATGTACAGCGGTATGCCGTCGGTCTTCACCAAAATCGCCTGCTGCATCTCATGCGGAAGAAGTTTTCCACCGGTCATCGTTGCAATCAGCTCGGCACTCTGCCGGCGCGGAAGCCGGCTCAGCGTCAGGAACGTCACATGACTATAATCGGCCCAAACCGGCCTGAAGTCCGGCCGAAAGGTGACCACCAACAACACGCGCATCTGCCTGATCCGATCGATGATTCGCGCCATGAGGTCCAGTGTGGTTGGATCAAGCCAATGCGCATCTTCCACGATCAGCAATATTGGAGAGCGATTTACCGGCTTTTGCAGGTACTGCACGAGCGCTTCAAGGGTCATGTCCTTGCGTTTGTCGGGCGACAGGTTCAGCAACTGGTTCTGCTCATCTCCTCGGATCGAGAGTAGATCCGCGAGCAAGGCAACCGTGACACGGTCGTTGGGTCCACTGTCGGCCATCAAAGTGTCAAGCTTATGCAGTTGCGTGGATACATTGTCTTCATTGGCCAGCCCCGCTGCTTGCCGTAGATTAGTGATCACCGGATAGAGCGCCGTATTGGTATGGTGCGGGGAGCACTGCAATTGGATCGCCTCGCAACGGTCTTCGGCAAGGCGGTCGCGCAGATATCGAACCAGCCGCGATTTGCCGATGCCGGCCTCACCACAGAGAAGGACGACCTGCCCTTCGCCCTCCACCGCTTCTCGCCAGCGACCCAAGAGCAGGGCTGTTTCATGCTCTCGGCCTATGAACTGAGTTAATCGTCCGGCTCGAGAAGACTCAAACCGACTGGCTGAGAGCTTGCTGCCCAAAACTTGCCAGACCTGGACCGGCGTTTCAAACCCCTTGAGGGAAACGGTTCCTTGATCGGCGAACTCGAACTCTCCCCCGATGAGGCGCTTCGTCGCCGAATCAACGATCAATTGATTGGGTGTTGCCAATGCCTGCAGACGGGCGGCCAGATTCGGAGTTTCGCCGAAAATAGACCGCTCCTTGGCGGTATCTTGCCCCATAAGTTCGCCCACTATCACGTGGCCGGTCGCGATCCCAATTCTTGCCGCGATCGAAAATTCCTGATGGGGAACAGAATCGTGTGGCAGGGTCTTCACGACCTCCAACACAGCCAATCCTGCATGCACCGCCCGCTCGGCATCGTGCTCATGGGCATGAGGGTATCCAAAGTACACTAGAAGTCCGTCTCCCATGTATTTGGCAATGTAGCCGTTGAATCGGCCGATCGCTTCACTACAGGTATCGAGAAAACGTCGGATAGCCGCTTGGGCATCTTCAGGGTCCAACCGCTGAGCCAGTGCCGTCGAACCCACCAGATCGCAAAACATGACCGTCAATTGACGACGCTCTGCTTGATCTCGACTGGAAGAGGACGGCGTGATTCCATTCGCGGTGGTCAGGGGTAGAGAGGACGCATGATCGCCTTCACTTCTTTGTGACAGTTGTGCCATGGCGCGCAAGAGTTGCTTTCGATGGCCCAGCAAAACACCCATCGACGCCAAATCTCCGTCACTCAGCTCTGGCAAGACATCCCATGTGATGGCGTTCTGCTCAAACAGCTCTCGATAGCGATCAAGGCCAAGACTCTCCAGCCATGCTGATACGCGACCATCCATGATCAACATCGTCTCAGTTGATCGTTCCACCGTGGATCAATGACGCGCACAAGACGGACCAGTGCCCTATTGCAGACGGTGAGTCCGTCATTGATAATGACCACATGATCAACCGCGCGACGAAGATGCTTCATCAGCCCCTTGTACGAAAAATAGAGTACCGTTTCATCTCCATCGGAATGTCCGTCATCGCATACCTACTCGAGAGAGTGATTCTACGTTCGATCACGTGCGGGAGAACCGGACCTTGATGCCAATGAGCAGAACTCGTCGTTAACGCCCTCGCATCAGATCGAAAAACAGTCCTCCGATCAACAGTGCACCGACGATCCCGAACGTGAGTGGGATCCAATCAGCGGTTGCCGAGGTAGCGGTAAGCCCAGAGGCAAGAATACTTGCCGCTGCAGTCAATCCCAGCGCCAGACGCCGTCCCGTCCGACGAACCATATCTTCGAGCGAATCAGCCCGAAAATTGACGACCAGCTTTTGCCCCGGTCGGGCACCAATCATGCGTTCAATGGCTTCGATCGTTCGCTCGGCTCGTACTTTCAATTTCTGCGACTGATACACCAGCGCTTTGGGATCGAGCGCGGCCCCCATGCGCTTGATCATGACACGCGTCAAAAACTTCCCTGCCACGTCATACGGATCGAGTTTTGGGTCGAGATTGGCCGTCGCCAGTTGTACTTGGGCAAGTGCCTTGGCAGCGAGCATCAACGACGCCGGCAGCGGGACGCCATGGCGGAATCCTACCGCGCTCATTTCTTGAAGCAGCGGCCCGATCTGCATCTCAGCCAGAGCCGCCTTGCGGTATTTCGCCATGACTTCGCCGATCTCACTTTGAAACCGGGGCACATCCAGATCGCTGCGATCAAGAGAACCCGTCATCATCAACGTGACATCGCCGAGAAAGACCACGTCTTCTTTCCACAGTGCCATCAGCAACAACAAGAGATGCTCGCGCACATTGTCATCGACGGCACCGACCATTCCGAAATCGAGCATATAGATGCGCTCTTTCCACCACATGAGATTGCCCGGGTGGGGGTCGGCGTGGAAGAAGCCGTCGACGATGATCTGTTTGTAGTAACTCTCCAAGAGCTGGCGGGCCGCTTCGATGCGCTCCGGACCTTCCGGCGCCTGCGCGATCGGAATACCTTGAATTTCTTCCATCACCAAAAGTCGAGAGGTCGACAGCTTGTGGTGCACGATCGGCACGGCCAAACGATCATAGTCTGCGAGAACCGTCCGCATCCGGTCGATGTTGCCGATTTCTTGATGGAAGTCGAGTTCCCGATGGAGGGACGTGGAGAGGTGCTTGAAAACAGCCTCCATATTCACGACTTGATTGAGGGCAGGTCGTTGCCCGACCTTTTGAGCAAATATTTCGAGCAAGGCAAGATCCTGTTCGATGTCGGCTCGGGCCGTGGGCCGTTGCACTTTGATGACCACGCGATCACCGTTGTCGAGTGTGGCCCGGTGGACTTGCGCGATGGTTCCAGCTGCAAGCGGCTTGGGGTCAATCGACTCAAACACATCTTCCCACGGCACCCCCAACTCTTGCTCGGAGACGCGAACGACCTCACTCTCGGGCATAGGAGGGACGTGACTCTGCAACATGGTCAGTTCTTCGATGTATTCCGGAGGGAGAAGGTCCGGGCGCGTCGACAATACTTGTCCAAGCTTCGAGAAGGTCGGCCCCAGTTCCTCCAACGCAGCCCGTAGGCGCTTGGCTTGCTGACGTCGAATGGAAATATCCGACGCCTCTGGTTGGCCAAGCAGCTCTTTCAGACCATGCTTTGCCATCACCGTAGCGATGTGCGCGGCTCGGGTCCCCAGACGCGGTTGAGAGACTTGGGATTCACCCTGCGGTCGAAAAGCATGCACAAATTCCGCGCCAGGCTCCTCCGCGGCCGACTGAGTATTCACGATCACCACCGTACAGCGGGAATTGTGGCTGATACGGTTGGGGACATTGCCCAGTAAAAACTGCTTTCGTCCCGCCATTCCGGAATTACCCACAACCAAGACATCGACATCTTCCCGCTCAGCGGCGCGGAGGATTGCCGAGGCCGGATCATTATTAATAACGGCAAGGGAATGTCCGCGCTCCCCGGCGATCTGTCTTACATAATTCCCCAGCTCGTCGCCGGCTGCGGCAGCCCGAGTGTGCTCGGCTGCGCCGAATTCTGTGCTGGACGGATGTTGCGGCAAGATGACCTGCACCACAAACAGTTCTGCGCCGTAGCGGTCAGCGAATTGAGCGGCCCAGAGAACAGCCTGATCAGCCGTTTTTGAACGATCGGTGCCCACCATCACGCGTCGTATGGCGCTATTCTGAGGATGATTCTCCATAATCCTTGCCTACCTTACCGACGATGATCGCAAAAGAGTATGACTATTGCCGCAATTGCATGTCAATTATATGAGGACGGAAGAGAAGCTCAGAACGTGGAGCGCGTCGATTCGTTGACGGCCAATCGACACGTCCGTATGATCCTTCACCTATGTCGAAGCGTCACGAACAAGGGCAGATCAACCCTGCCTTGCTTGTCGTTCTGATCGTGCTTACCGTGACCGCGGTATGGGTTTGGAAACGGCTATCGCCCGATACACAAGACTATATCGTCGATCAGGCAGTACCAATGGTGGCAATCGCCGTGGCGCTTGCTATCTTATTGTTCATATCAGTGAGTGCGCTCCGTCGCCGCAGTACGAGAAGGCGGGAACGAATCAGGCTCCTGACCCTGTTCGAGCACGAATCTGCCTGGGATAAAAGGCTTGAGCTTGCGTTTGCCTTGCTTGAACTCAACGAGTATCGAATCGATGGGCTCGAATCAGCCGTCCCTGCCTTGAAGGAGCTGTTTGCCACGACCTTACAACGAGCGCTGAGCGATAAACAGCATCACATCAGAGGAATGGCCGCCAGTCATCTGGGCGCGTTACAAGACATGTCGGTGGTCCCGCTATTGGTCAAGGCACTGGAAGATGACCATGCCTACGTGCGCTCCTGCGCAGCCTTGGGGCTCGGACGACTGCGCGCAACGGAAACGCGCGAACGGCTGAAGATCGTCATGGAACAGGATTGGGACCAAACCGTGAGAAGCCGGGCAAGGGAAGCACTGGAGCGGATGCGGGAGTAAAAACGAAGGTCATCGTAGAACGATATAAGATAGCTCCGTATTGTTCCTCGGCAGCGTCTAACAGTTTTTTCACCGGCTGCCCCTGAGGTACATAATCCCCCTTCTGAGCAGATTGACGATGCTCTTGGAACTGCAGTACCCTTGCGCTGTGTTTGCTATTGGAGTGGTCGATGGCGATAAAGAAGCAAGAATTCTACGAAGGGGCTGCATTACATCTGTTGGCACGGAATGGCAGCATAAAAAGCATCCGATATGATCCCCCGCTTTTCCTCGTTAATGATGAAGTCCTACTACTCTTGAAGTACAGCACTAAAGGCAGGAGTCCGTGGAGCTTTACGTTCACCACGGACGAACAGCGACTGTTAGAACGCATATCTGAAAAGAAGATCGTAATTGGATTAGTCTGTGGGGCCGATGGAGTAGCGTCTTTTACCTACCACCAATACAAAGGCATAGCGACAGCGCGCAATGCGGCGATCCATATCGCCTGCTATCGGGGCCATGGCGAACACTATGAAGTCAGCGGACCTGACGGAAAGCTAGGCTATAAAGTCGCACCATCGAACTGGCAAAAAATCCTGAACGCCGAGGTTGAACAATGAATCATCGTGAGCACGTGCTTGCATTACTCCAGAAACAAATCGACAATTCGGAAGAAGTCAAAGAGATTAGCAAGACGGCAGAAGAGGTTGCGGGCAAATGGGTCAAGCCCCTGAGCGGGGGCAAGGATCAGACCAATGGCCTGATCTATGGGTTAGTTCAGAGCGGTAAAACGGGTGTCTTAACGGTCACGGGTGCAATCGGTGCAGATGAGGGTTACAAAACCCTCATCATCCTGACCTCGGACATAGATCCCTTGTACGAGCAGACTCTCGGACGAGTTCGAGAAGCATTTCCCGGTATCGACATCATAGGTAAGAAGGAGTTCATATATACCGAGCGATTCCTCCAGCGAGTGAAAAGTTTTACCTGTGCGATTGTTACAAGCAAGAACTCCGGTATTCTCGAGAGGCTGATTCATAACTTCAAAAAGGGAAACCTTAAGGGAATCAGTTGCCTCATAATCGACGACGAAGCCGACCAAGCTAGTCTGAACACGAAGGCCCGCAAAGCAAACGGGACGAGGAGCGCAATCAACGACCGAATTGTAGAGCTGCGCGGCTTCTTTGACAAGAATACTTACCTCCAAGTTACGGCCACGCCCCAAGCATTATTTCTTCAGAGCCCGGAACACAACTTTCGTCCAAAGTTTACAACGTTGAGTCATCCTGGCTCGGGTTATGTGGGAGGCGATGACTTTTTCGATGAGAGTGCCAATCTCGTCCGTGAATTTGATTTGCAAGATATCGCAGTGTTGGCTCCTGGCCCACAACCGCAACCTGCCCCAATAATCCCTAAATCTCTCCTAAAAGCATTAGACACGTTCATGATCGGAGCGACCTTCAAGAGAACCAAAGAGGTGGATCAAAATTGCGCTTTTCTATGTCACGTCAGTATTCGTAAAGACGATCACGAACATATCGTGAATCTGATGAGGAAGTACAAGACGGATCTTTCAATCGGTCTAAAAAACAATGACGCAGCTATCCTCGCCAGACTCAAAGCTGCATGCGAAGATTTGGCGGCCACGCATGAAGGCGTAAAGGCCAGCGGATTCGAGGATCTGGTAAAATTGATAGAGTTTTTTGCAGCCGGCATTACAGTTAAGCTGGTCAATGGAGAAACAGACGAAGATGTAGCGGTGAAATCCCCGTACAATATATTTGTGGGTGGGAACAAACTCGGCCGAGGGGTAACCATAAAGAACCTGCTCGTAAGTTATTACGGCCGTCATCCAAAGAAGCCCCAAGCCGATACTGTATTGCAGCACGCCCGCATGTACGGGTACCGAAGGAAAGACATTGGCTTGTTGAGGTTGTTCTTACCCCACGAACTGCATGTAGTGTTCAAGGCCATTCACAAAATGGAACGAGGGCTTCGTGACCTGATCGCTCGGAAATCGAGCGAGGAGTTTCGCGGCGTTTATTTAGAAGAGGGCCTTAATCCGACGAGGAAGAACGTACTAGCTCCTGGTTCATTGGGCGTATACTCCGGTGGCAATAGCTATAACCCCGCACAAGTTCTGCGCGACGAAACCGTAAAATCAGCGACCGAGGAAATCAATAAGAAACTGGAAGACGTCAAGAACAAGCAATATGTAGAGATTTCCCTGACAAAATTGCAACAGCTGGTGAAATTAATAAAGCCCGATCCTGAAGCAGCAGAACAAGTATGGGACTCTGTTGCCATCTCTGAGTCGTTGATGCAGTATTCGAGTCTATATGAAAAAACGACTGGATACTTATATGTGGATCGAGATCGAGAATTGAAAGTGAACCGACGAGAAACCCAAGGGATTCTCACCGGAGGTGAGGCGGGAGTAGTTCCTGATGACAAGGTTACCCTTTTCCTCCTTAGAACAGAGCAGAGTAAGGGGCGATCCGCTTCATGGTGGCCACAGGTCCGATTCCCCGATGGAGCCTATGCATTTGCGTTCGCTGTGTAAAAAAGACGAGAGAGTTATTTGTTTGTCTTGGCATGAAGGTATCTGCGAAGACTGGCATTTAGGGTAGCGTGAGTTACTGTTTTGCACGTCCATAGCGTGAGGACGTGCCACCCCATTTTGCGAAGCTCCCAGCGTTGGACAGCATCCCTACGCATATTCTTGAGAATCTTTGCCTTCCAAAACAGAATGTTAGTAGCGGGCAGTTTCGCTCTGGCACAGCGTTTATGGCCATGCCAAAAACACCCATTCACAAAAATCGCAAGTTTAATACTCGGCAAAACGACGTCGGGAGAACCTGGCAAATCTTTTTTATGTCGCTGAAACTTAAACCCAATCTCTCTTAGAAGATGCACCAAGCGCAGTTCGGGTGAAGTGGATTTCCCCTTTATCCGCGCCATAATTTGCGACCGCTTGGCTTTGGTAAAGACATCAGCCACGGTTAACCTACGAGCGCATCTGGGCGGCCACTAAGTTGAATTGAGCTGGTTAAAGATATTCGAGAAGACGTTCGGCGACTCGCATCGCGAGCAAAGGAGGTACGGCATTTCCAATCTGTTTAGCAATCTCAATCTTGGTTCCCAAGAAGCGGAAGCTATCCGGGAAGCTCTGTAATCGGGCGGCCTCTCGATGTGTAATCGGCCTGTGTTGACTAGGATGGAGATAACGTCCTTTCTCGGGTTTAAAAAACTCAGTTCGAATAGTAAATGCCGGCCGATCCCGCCATAGCCTGCCAAAAAGATCGGTCCCGCCTGATTTTTTCCTGATCCAGCACCGAGGAGTCAAATCGAGGCGTTTTCTTTGAAGATCGAACCGATTTCCCCCCTCTGGAATGCAGCGATATCTTTCAAGGCTTTCCTTCGTAGGCGAACGACCGAAATGTAGATCCATAGGCGGAGAAACATCTCCAACCCGTATTTCAACCCCGGCAGGCGGCGCCAAATCTCCGATGGCCCGAACGACTGTTTCCCATGGGAGTAAACCGTTATCGAAGAGAACTATCGGTTTATTAGGGTCTGAGTGCGTCGGTGTAGGCAGCGGTACACGACCAACACGACTAGCTATTATGATTGCGCGCTTTCTTCGCTGCGACACTCCATAATCAGCCGCGTTTAGAATGCCGGCCGTAATGAAGTAGCCCTTCGCTTCTGCGTTCTTTTTGATATCTGCGTATTCATCGGATGCTAACAATTCGGGTACATTTTCCATTATGAATGCTGTTGGATCAACACGACGGACAACTTCCATGAAGGCTCGCCATAGCTGTTTCCTTGGATCTCCCTCGCGCTGTTTGTTGAGTAGGCTGAAGCCCTGACAAGGAGGACCACCGATTACGATTTCTGCTTCCGGCAGTCTGAAAGATTGGTTCTCCAGTATGTCATTGATGTCCCCATGCATGCAGTGGTCGCCAAAATTCGCATTGTACGTTTTGGCCGCGTATGCATTGAAGTCGTTGGCAAAGACAGGCTCGAACCTTCCCGTTCGAGTGAAACCTAGTGTGAATCCGCCAGCCCCTGCAAAGAGATCTATCAAGCGGTACTTTCTCTTCTTATAAGCCGGAGAGCTTTCTGAAGCAAAGGAATGGCGGAGCAGACCATAAGACAGCTCAGGATAGCGGCGGAGAATAATAGCGATGTCTTTGGGGATCGATGTTTGACGCTTAGTACGCCGTGATGTGGCCATCTTTAGCAGCGAACCCGAGAGAGCATTTGGGAGAACGGTTTACAATTTAGGCGCGACAGTATATTGAGTTGATTTCTAAAGTCAACCACAATATATAGATGTTTGCTATGAGATTCTCCCAAAATGCCTCGTAGATCGAGGCAGGGCGAATTAGAGACTTTACGAAAGCAGCTGGTTGACCTTCTAGTCAACTTCAAGGTCGAACTCTGCTCTCCCAATCTTCGTGCAAAAGTGCTTGCGTTAATACCGGCCTTTCACCTTCTGAGGGACCTCGGCAGCTCCTTAGTACCCCGAGAGCAAGCCGCCTCAGCGAGAAGCCGCATGCTTTTTTACCTGCGGAAGTATCCAAAAATGGTGGTTAAAGGGGATGAGCTTATGGTTGTTGCTGGGATCAATGATTGGCCTCGGAGGGTACGAGAACTCCGTGTTGAGCGAGGATGGTCGATAATTAATGGCTTAACTGCTAAGGAGATGCATGAGGAAGAGGAGTTCCCGTTACCATCAGTCGATGCTTCACAGTTAGGGCCGGACGATTACATTCTCCTTGATCAAGAACAAGACAGGGAGGCGGCTCACCGTTGGAACCTGGCAAACGAAATTCGAAGGCAAAGGCTAGGCGTAAGGGATAAGATCCTTGCCTTTCTAAGGGCAAACGTAGGCAGACCTGTTACCGGTGAGGAACTTAGGTACGTTGCGAACGACCGAACTGAGTGGGCGAGAAGAGTTCGAGAGCTTAGGACCGAGCAGGGCTGGCCGGTTGTAACGCAAAATACCGGGCGCCCCGATCTCAAAGTGGGTAGCTATGTCCTGGAGTCAGATCGTCAAGGTCCCGCCCATGATCGTGCAATAGCCGACTCGGTACGCCGCCAAGTCCTTCGTCGCGACAGCTATCGCTGTACGAATTGTGACTGGGATCATGATCTTTGGAATAAGTCTGACCCTAGGCATTTGGAGCTTCACCACAAAATTCATCATGTAAAAGGTGGAAAGAACACTGTGGACAACCTCATCACGCTCTGCAATGTATGTCATGATCGAGTCCACAAGCAGGAGAAAGAGGAAGGATCAACTTAGCCCTCGATTGACTGCCAGCGGCGACCGGAACATAAAACCGGACAATTCTATATTGGGAGGAAGCGGTATTTCTATTTGGGCTTGGCATTGGCTTCAGCATCGCTTGCGCCCCGACTGGAACGAGGGTATCCTGAAATCCTCAACCGGTCGCCAAGGAGGTGTCATGGCCCCCCTACAACAAACCATCAAAGCGGTTATTCGCGCCGGTGACGACGTCGGTTATGTCGCGGAGTGTCTGGAGATTGCTGTCGTCACGCAAGGGCGGACGCTGGATGAAACGGTCAAACATCATGTTCAAGAAGCTACCGCACTGCATCTGGAGGGAGAACACCTGGCTGATTTTGGGTTGAGAGAGAAACCCACCTTGGTGCTGACCATGGAGCTGGATCCAACCCATGCCCAAGCTTCGTAGACTCGCCGGTCGCGAAGCCCTGAGCATCCTTCAAGGCTTCGGTTTCCAGCAAGCCTCCCAGCGAGGAAGTATCAAGCTCGTCCGTGAGGTCGCGGAGCGCGTCAGGTGTTGACGGTTCCTCTCCATCCTGAAATAGACCCCGGAACTTTACGCGCCATTTTTCGCCAAGCCAGTCGCTTCATTGCAGAACAAGACCTCCGCCCACACTTCTACACGTCATAAGGCCCGAGCCGTGCAGAGTGACCAGCAAAAGGTCAGGAACCATTCTTGAAGTTTTCATTGACGATGAGAGGATAATCGAATTCACCAATGGGACGGTTGGCCGGTTTCCGGTATCGTGAGATCGTTCAACGACTGACCGCTCCTGGGTTTCAGTTCGACCGACAGGCTGCCGGTAGTCCTGAGAGCTGGTTTCACCCTTCGGGCTGTCCCTAAACCCATTCAATCACTGCTATCTCAGGCCGGCAGTTCAAACGAAATGGGAGGAAAGACCAACCTAGTCCTCGGTTGACGTAAAGTTTGTGATTCCCTGATTCGTGCCAACCGGCCACGCGGCCATTGCAGCCAGGAGGAAGCCAGAAGGTGGGGATTGCCGGTACCCTCCACTGCCCGCCATGACTGTGTCCACAGAGAATCAAGTCAATGGCATGATGCGGCTCGACATAATCCAGAATGTTGGGAGCGTGTGCCAACAGCAACGTAAAACGAGAGTCTACTCGAGGCGGGACACATCCAAGGTCCGCGCGATGAAGCGATGGATCATCGACGCCGACGATCGCCAGCTCTCCCCTGCCCGTTGAAACGACGGTACTTTGGTTCACCAGCAACGTGATCTTGTGCTGATCGGCAAGTTCAGAAAACTGTGACACAGGCACTCCGCTATAATGGTCGTGATTGCCCAATGTCATGTATAGAGGCGCGATGGCGCGTAACTGGTCGAGGAATCGAAAGAGGTGGGGCAGACCTTCCGGTACGTTGAGCAGGTCCCCGGTGATGAAAATCCAATCAGGGTGAAGTTCCCTCACGGATTCGACGATACGATCGTGCCTCGGATGATATCGATCCAGGTGCAGATCCGTGAGATGGACTGCGCGACAACCGGCAAGGGGCGGATGTGGTTGGGTGAGGACGGAAACGCCATGATCCGACAAACCCCATTCCCAATGAGGGACGAGGCTGAACACTCGGTAGAGCGGCTGTCCTAAGCAATGGCCGATGAATGCTCGCGCGCGATCAGGCCAGGACACCGTCCGTCGCCTGCTCATTCCGCAACCTGTCGTTTGGCTGATCGTTTCCTCATGGAGGAGAAAAGTATATCATGGGCTTGTTTCCCAATCAGATTTGACAACTCATTTCCGCAAACAGCCGTCACTCCGACGAAGGAAAATCTGTGACGCTACCAATCGACCCCTTCCTCACCGGCACCTTGCCTGGAATCGGTGGAGAGATCCGCACCGTGCCCGAAGACTTTCAAGTTGACGAACGGCCACTTTATCTTCCTTGCGGGGAAGGCGAACATCTGTACGTGACCATCACGAAACGTGGTCTTTCCACGCCGGATCTGGTCCGTCGACTCTCTTCTACCCTGGGTGTGAAAGTGCAGGCCATCGGCGTGGCGGGCCTGAAGGACGCGCGAGCCGTCACGACTCAGATGGTGTCCTTGCAAGGCATCCACCCGGAACAAGTCTCTCGCCTCACAATCGATGACACGATCCTCAACGTGCAGATCCTCGGGCGCCATCGTAATCGGCTACGAACCGGCCATCATTTCGGCAATCGCTTCCGCCTAGTCATCCGCCATGTCGCCAATCACGCGGTCGAAACCGTACCGGCTGTCCTTCAGCAACTGTGCGCACGCGGCGTGCCCAACTACTTCGGCCCTCAGCGGCAAGGGAAGGACGGTGAGAACTATCGCATCGGCGCTCTATTGCTGCACGATGCACGACGGCGTGAGAAGATGAGTCGGGCCACCCGCATCTGGTATCTCAACTCCTACCAATCATTCTTGTTCAATCGGATACTTGCACGTAGAATCGACCGTCTCGATAAGGTCATCGTCGGTGATTGGGCCATGAAGTCGGACAATGGCGCTTGCTTTCAAGTCGAGGATGCCGAGAAGGAACAATCGCGGGCGGATCGTTTTGAAATCAGCCCAACAGGCATCCTCTTTGGTTCGCGGGTATCCTGGGCAAACGACGAACCTGGTCGAATCGAGGAAGCCGTCATCGCTGAAGCAGGTGCAACGAAGGAAAGCCTCGTCGCCGCCGCGAAGGCTTGCGGATTCCGTGGCGAGCGCAGAACGCTTCGCATTCCTCTTGCCGAACTGGAATGGTCTCTTGGCGACGCTGCCCTCACGCTCTCTTTCAGTTTACCTCCAGGCGCCTATGCCACGAGCGTACTCAGGGAACTGATGAAAGCCGATGCGAATGTCTCGTAGCCCTACCGGAACGCAAGACCCAAGCTTCGGAGACGAGCACTGGGTTAACCTCTACCCCCTCATCACCAGGCTTTGGATCGCCTATGTGCGGCGGTCCAACAAATTCCTTCTATTGATAGCTGGCCGTTGCCTATCCGGTGGTTTCTTGAGTCAGACGATCTATCTCAATTTAAAGGTATCCGCACTCTTTATGGCGACCCCGGCCAAAGTCTTTGAATCTCCGGGTCGTTGCGAGCTTTTCGTCCCAGCACTTCAGACTTCGCATCCTGAACAAGTCTGGGCCACACCCAATCGAGGCTGTTCTCTTGATTCGATGGAGGTTTTAGAAATTGTTCGTCTGCGAGCTTCTCAAAAGCATCAATTTGGGCTAAGTCGTTATCTGTGAACTCATACCATCCCTTTTTATTCAGGAGACAGCGGACAAGCACCGGAAAGGTAATGGCTGCCAGTACAAGATGTTCG
>JAICWG010000033.1 GCA_025934915.1 Nitrospira sp. | reverse complement strand
TTTGGACCGACGGGTATTATGTGGCCACCATAGGGGAACGGGCAAACTGGCAGACCGTCGAACGGTATGTGCAGCGGCAAGGGCAGCCTCACGACGATCTCCGGCAGCTCCGAATGTTTTAGTTCTGTGATACCCCGCAGCTTGCTGCGGGGAGCTTCATTATCCTGTCGGCATGTGCGAGGTAAAACTTGATCAACAAGCGTCCAGGTGTGACGCTTCAAAGTTAGCAGAGGATCAGATTTTGTCCAGAAGCCGAATGGTCGGCTGTGGCGTGGCAGAGAGAATGTAAGTTATCTGGATGGATCGAGCCTGGAGAGATGGGCAGTGTCGGTTTGAAGCTCCGGTAATGCATAGCGTTCGTCGAGCGCTACCACATGCGCGAGGCATCGTAGAACGGCGACAGTATCCTGGCGAGTCTCGTAAACCTTTGTGAGAAGACGGAGTACCGCGGCCTCGGCCGGTTCGTTCCCGAGTTTGATGTAGTGCTCCGAGGCGTTGTTCAAGCAGCGTTCGGCTCCGGTGAGGTCTCCCTGGTCAAGGTAACATTTGCCGAGTTGGCTATAGGTAACGGCAAGTCCTTCCTCGTTGCCGACTATTCGATGATGATCGAGCGCATGTTTGAAGGAAGCGACGGCCTGATTCCACTGGCCGTCACGGGCCTCTTGCAGCGCGAGGTTGTTATAGAGAATGCCGAGTCCTCGGTTGTCTTGTAATTGGCTCAGAAGATCCATGGCCTCGAGGTAGTAGGAGCGTACTTTCTCCGGATGGTCGGAGGCAATATGCAAGTTGCCGAGGTTGACCAAGGTATGAGCCACGGCGGTGAGATTGCACTCCGTCCGTTGGATTTGGAGAACCTCCCGATAGCATTGTTCTGCGCGCGGAAAATCGTTCATGAGCGCGCAGGTGTTGCCAAGGTTCCCAAGAGAATCCGACAGCGCTTGCTGATTGCCGGCAGTCCGATCGTCGGCCACAGCCGCTTCCCAGGCAGCGTGCGCTTGAACCAGGTCGCCGCGATGGAGAAAAATCCGAGCCCGATGTTTATGGTTGTCGGCCATACAAATCGTATTTCGTTCAACGAGGAGCGTTTCACGCTTCACGAGATACGTGTTCAATCTCCGCCTTTGGGTGTGTCTCGCTTATATTCAGTTTGCAACTCGTCTTGTTCCTCTAACCCTAGACCAGCTCGGAAGGAGCCATACAATTCCGTGATGTACTCGATGTCCAGAGGATTCTTGCCTTCGTGAGAGACCAGGTAGGATTCAGATAATTTCAGGCCTGTCTCGAAGTGACGCGCGATTGTCTCCTCTGTCACCTGTTGCCAGGTACTGTAGATACAGAAGGCATGAAACGAATGGGCGTTGGGATAGCACTGTGCAAGAGTTAACAAACCCTCATAGGCTTCCCTCCCCGCTGCACCGGCATTGGACGAAAACGTTCCCTCCAGCTCAACAGCCGTGTCCCAGTCTGAACCGAGTTCGGCTTCCGCTTGGCGAAAAGCTTCTTGAGCCGCGAGGGAGGGATCAAAGCGCATGAACTACCTCGGAGTATGTTCTTGCAACATAAACTGGGTTGGGAAAAGAGGTCAATGAGGGTGACAAGACACTGTAACCAAGGTTTAGGTTAATTCAATAGAAGCCATAGGCTGTTAACTTCACTTAAAATGATCGAAACGTAATCGTACTTCATGGTGGTCGATCACATAATTCAGCAGGGCATTAATGAGAACAATAACGCCTGCCATTTCAAGACCTTCCTCGACCGTCGCGAACATGGAAAATTGAAGACTTTCCTCTCCGCCATGTGATGCGGAGTAGTTGCCTGCCAGAACCTCTACACCGATCGCCCCGCTAACAAAAACAGCTGCGGCTGTGAAGAATTGCATTCGAGTACGCGCGGGGAGAGCAAAAAAGAACCTGAGGTATGAGAATGCAACCGCTATGACCATGGCCATACCAAACAAGACCCACCCATAGTGAAAGAGGCCCCCTTTTCGATGACCCGGCACCCACCGCACTTTATCCAACAGCTCATGGAGGCCGACCGCTTCGTCAACCGCCATGAAGAGCACAATGAAAGCGAGTATAGCCCAGTGACGGCGATAGGGATCCTGTGAGGATTTCTTGAGTACAGTGATGAACCAGAGCAGACTAGACGCGAGGATTAAGAGAATTGATGAGAAGAAAGTAGGGATGTTGCCTTCGAAGTCCACATAGAACAGACGGTTGAATCTATAGACTTGTTGTCCAAGTGCATACTTAGCTAACTGTCCAGCAATGCTGACACTAAGGAGGAATAGGGTTGTCGCAGCCAGGACACGAACAATCGTTCGGCGACTCAGAGATATCTCACCATTGTGAGTCACATCCTGTTCCATTCTTTTTTCCATGAGATATTGCGTAGGTCACGCTGCCAGGTATGTCGGCTACCGTACACCATTTTACTTTTCTTTATCTATCTCGTTAGACTGCCTGACCCGCAATGAGTACCAAGTCCTCTTCTCAAGCTGCACGAGTCGATCTCCTTCATCAGATCATTCACTATCACATACAAACTAAACACCATTTCAACCGCTATGCCCGGTCGCTGAGGTATCTTGATTGGGCAAATCAGCCTGATCCGTTCCGGCGGTTCGAGGGGACTCAACTCATCTCTCTTCCATTGCTCAGCCCTGATGAAGAGCCGCTGTCGCCCGCCTACGAAGCGATTCACGAGCAAGGAGCCGTTTCCTCTCAGCCTGTGAACATGCGAACTCTTTCTCGATTTTTCGAATTCGCCCTCGCCCTGTCGGCTTGGAAGAAGGCTGGCGAGTCTGAATGGGCGCTGCGAAGCAATCCATCGTCCGGCAATTTGCATCCCACGGAAGGCTATGCGGCCTTGCCAAGGATTGATGGACTAGATCTAGAGCCAGGACTGTACCATTACGCGCCGAAGGAACATGGACTCGAGTTACGGGCTGAATTTCGTGCTGACTTAATTGAACGTCTCCTGGGACCTTTTCCTCCAGATGCCTTCCTCTTTGGGTTCACATCAATTCATTGGCGAGAAGCCTGGAAGTACGGCGAGCGGGCGTTTCGCTACTGCAATCACGATGTTGGACACGCGATCGGGACAGCACGAATCGCTGCGGCTACGCTTGGCTGGAACATGACTCTGCTGGACGGTGTGGATCAAGACACGGTGGCGATGCTACTCGGGACAGATCGCAAGGAAAACTTTGGTGAAGCTGAACCGGAACCGGAACATCCTGACTGTCTGGCGGTGGTCTGGCCTAATGGAGCAGTAAAGAGCGAGGGACTAGAGGTAAGGGGTCGTGAAGAGATAACGGACGGGAAGAGTGGGATACCGTTATTTCTCGATACGGCGATTGTGAAGGAGTTGGCCGGTGCAACATGGTATGGGAAGGCGAATCGATTAAGCCAAGAGCATGGTGTGCATTGGGACATCATTGATGAGGCAGCGGAGGCTTCATGGAAAAGACAGACAGATAAGTTGATAATTTATCTTCAATCAAAATCTTTTCCCTCATCTGATACGCCGCACACTTCACGAACGACGAACGATGTCGGCCCCTCGTCCGATCACATCATTCGTCAGCGTCGAAGCGCCGTCGCGTTTGACGGCAAAACGTCAATTTCCGCGACCACGTTTTTTCACATGATGCGACGGGTCATGCCGTTGGCTGAACGTCCGCAGCTAAAACGGCCGATGCCGTGGGATACCTGGCCCTATGATCCAATCATTCATCTTCTGATATTCGTCCATCGTGTCGTTGGGCTCACGCCTGGATTGTACTTCCTCGTGCGCGATATCAGGAAATCGGAGTTCCTTCAGCGAGCCATGAATCCCGAACTGACCTGGACTATCGCGCCGGACTGTCCAGCCGGGTTGCCTCTGTATTGGTTACTTGAAGATGATGCAAAAAAGCTGGCGGTGCAGGTCAGTTGCCATCAGGACATTGCCGGCGACAGCGCCTTCTCCTTCGGCATGTTGGCCGAGTTTGAGGGGGCCTTGAAGGAACGAGGCGCCTGGTGGTATCCGCGCATGTTTTGGGAAGCGGGATTGCTTGGGCAGGTCTTGTATCTGGAAGCGGAAGCGGCAGGAGTGCGCGCGACGGGCATCGGCTGCTTCTTCGATGATCCGGTCCATGAGATCGTCGGCATTCAGAGCTTAGCCGTTCAATCCCTTTATCATTTTACGATCGGTGGGCCGGTGGAAGATCGACGGTTGCAGACCTTGCCGCCGTACCATCATCTGAGGCCTCGTTCCTAAAGCTCGATGGCCGTGAGGTAGCTCATGTTTAAAATCAAGAAGAAGGCCGACAAGCCGAAACGGACGGTACTTTATAACATCATCGAGGACTATTCAGAGTTCGATGCCCCCGGAAACGTCACCGTGTGTGCGATGACGGAGCCTGAGGATCTCCCGGCACACGCCAAGGTCCTTGCGGAAAGTTACGATGTGCCGCTTGAGTTGATGACGACCTTGCTGGCTGAAGGAGGAACTTACGTGTATCCAGAAATCGGCGGCATTCTCACTCGAGGGTTGTTTGCCTGCCGGATTGATCCAGCCGGGCAAGGGCCGAAACAAACTTGGACGCTGGATCTGATGCCGTTTGCCGAGGCGGAGCAAGTGGCTCGATCCAAGGCGCTTCCGATGGTCGATGCGGCATGGGAGGTCTTTTGCAAGACCCTGCCGGATGAATTGAAAACCAAGCTCCAGCAAAAAAATTTAGGATTGGATTACCGAACGTTGGATCGCGCCGTCGCCAAAGGCGGCGACATCAAGTACATCGATCTCCGCAAGGATTGGTCGCCGCATTTCAAGCGGCTCTGCATCATGCCGGATGGGCGGTTGGTCGAGACCGGGGGATTGCAAGAGTTTGCCGGACTCCACGGCATCACTGTGGCTCAGGCTCAAACGCTGATCGAGCATGGTGGTACGCTCGAAGTGAATGGTGAGGTGTTAGTCTGTCAGATTGTAAACGGACAGCCGGCTGTGGCGCGGTTCAGTGCAAAGAACTACGCCAAGGCAAAGGACTTGGTATCGTCGAAGGGGCTGCACTTGATGGATGCCTTCAGTGAAGTGGGATACAACGATCCGGCTATGATGCGCGGTCTTGCGCGAAAAGAATTGACGGGCAAACGATAACTTCGTGCAACGCGGGGTTACGCAAGTTCACGCGACGGCGAGTTCTTCCTTCACCGCTTCAAGGAGCTTGTTGATGTCGAACGGCTTTTCAAAGGCGCGACGCGCACCGAAAAGTTTGGCGACATCCAGGAAGTTATGGTCGCCTTGCGCTCCCGTAATTGCGATCACTTTGGCGTCGAGATATTCGCGGGTGAGTTGAAGAGTTGCCTCAAGGCCGTCCGTTTCAGGCATCAACAAGTCCATAATTACGAGGTCGACCGGCTCTTTCTGGTAGAGTGTGAGTCCTTTTCGTCCATCCTCGGCTTCAAGCACGCGGTGTCCTGCCTTAACAAGAACCTCCTTCAGCAGCCCTCGGATGGATTGTTCGTCGTCAATGACGAGAATTGTGGCCATACACACTCCTCTGATTGTTTCTGATCTTACCTAGCGACCACGATACAGTCTAGAAAGAAAATGATTTCTGGAATAGGTGCAAGAGGTGAAATGAAGGTGAGTCCGATTGGCCTCATACGTTGCGACAACCGCAAGCCCGCTGATGTGGTGTAGGCAGCGTTCCTTTTATGGAGTGCGAAGGTCAATACATCCAGCTTTAATGTAAAAGTGAATGAATAGACATACATGTTGCCAGGCATGAAAGGCCTATTTTATGACTAGGGACAATCCTATTTGACCAAGTTTTTGATTTTTGCTACAAGGCCAAGAGTTTTTCGATGACTACCGTCCACTTTCTTCAGGAGTTGTTTCAGTGAACACGACAGATCAGTCCAAATGGGCCTGGAACAGGCGAGCGTTTCTTCAGGTTTCCTTGGTGGGGACTCTATTGTTGAGTGGACGATTAGCTCGTCCACAACCCGTGCAGGCTCGTGAACTTCCAGAAGGCAGGCTGACGTTGTTGAACGTGTGGACAAATGAGCGATTGGATGTCACCTACCGAGACGAAGCCGGGAACTATGACCTTGCGGCGCTCGATGATGTGAATTACCTCCTGCGCTGCCATTACACGGGTGAAGTGGGGGCGATCGATGTACGTGTGCTGGAGCACGTGAATTTGGTGCAGAAGAAGCTTGGCAGTCTGGAAGAAATCCATGTGATTTCCGGCTTTCGGTCTCCCGAGTACAATGCCATGTTAGTTCGAACAGACCGGCGTGTCGCCAGAAACAGCTTGCACATGCAGGGACAGGCGATCGATCTTCTCATCCCCGGTATTTCTCCTACGAAGCTTCGACAGGCCGCCCTCGAACTGCGGTACGGGGGGGTCGGCTTCTACAAACGCTCAAGCTACGTGCATTTGGATTCCGGGCCCTTCCGGCATTGGTAGCTCTCCCGCCTGGGTGCAGCCGAATCTTTTCTCCTTCGAACACATCGGCTTCTGACAAGGATCGGAACAGTGCTGTGTCGGAGTCGAATACTATCGCTCGTTAGTCGGCGATTGTTTCAGCCAGAGTATGGATAGGGGCGGGAGGGTGACCGTCAGTGAGTATGGGAAGTCGTGGCTCGGCATGTTCTCAGCATGAATGCCGCCGCCATTGCCCATGTTGCTCCCGCCGTAGGCTATCCCGTCGGTGTTGATCAGCTCACGATACCACCCCGGCCTTGGGACGCCGATGCGGTAACCGTGGCGAGGGACAGGCGTGAAGTTACACAGGCAGACGATAGTTGCTTGCGTGCTTTTTGCCTTTCGAAGGTAGGCGATGACGGAGTTGTCGGCGTCGCTGAAGTCGATCCACTGAAATCCACTCCAATCAAAATCGACCTCGTGCAGTGCCGGCTCTTCGCGATAGATGCGGTTCAGGTCGCGGATCAGCCGTTGCAAACCACGATGCGGCTCCTCCTCGCAGAGATGCCAATCCAAGCTGGTATCATGATTCCATTCCAGCCACTGGCCGAACTCTCCGCCCATGAAGAGCATTTTCTTGCCGGGATGACTATACATATATCCATAGAGTAGCCTCAGGTTTGAAAATCGTTGCCACACATCGCCGGGCATTTTGTCCAGCAAGGTTCGTTTGCCGTGGACCACTTCATCGTGAGAGAGCGCGAGGATGAAATTCTCGCTGAAGGCATAGAGCAGACCAAACGTAATCTGGTTTTGATGGAACCGACGATAGATCGGATCGTGCTGAAAAAATGCCAGCATGTCGTGCATCCATCCCATGTTCCACTTGAACGTAAAGCCGAGTCCGCCCGTATAGGTCGGCCGAGACACACCGAGCCAGGCCGTGGACTCTTCCGCGATCGTGACGGCCCCGGGGAATTCTCGGTGGATGAGCACGTTGAGTTCTTTCAGGAGTGAAACGGCTCCAAGATTTTCCTTACCGCCGAACTCATTCGGGATCCATTCTCCGGACTTTCGGCCGTAGTCGAGGTAGAGCATGGACGCCACGGCGTCTACCCGCAATCCGTCAATGTGGTATTTGTCCAACCAGAAAAGCGCGCTGTTCAACAGGAAGGTGCGGACCTCGACTCGGTCATAATTGAAGATCCGGCTGTGCCAATCGGGGTGATAGCCGAGGCGAGGATCGGCATGGTCATAGAGGTGTGTGCCGTCGAATAGCGCTAATCCATGGGAATCGCATGGAAAATGCGCGGGAGCCCAGTCCATGATCACACCGAGACCGGCTTGGTGAGCGGCGTCCACGAACGTCATGAACCCCTTAGGATCTCCATATCGGCTGGTGGCCGCAAAATAGCCTGTCGCTTGATAGCCCCATGATCCATCGAACGGATGTTCGGTCACCGGCATGAGTTCGAGGTGCGTGTAGCCCAGATTCGCTGCGTAGGAGATCAGCTTCGCCGCGAGTTCTTCATACGTGAGCCAACGATTGTTCTCTTCCGGTATCCGCATCCACGAGCCGAGGTGAACTTCATAGATGGAGACGGGAGCGGTCAGCGGATCCCATGCGGTTCGAGCTGCCATCCAGGCGCCATCGTGCCAGGTGTAGGTAGATAAGTTACGCACGACCGACGCAGTCCGTGGGCGAAGCTCGCTCGCGACGGCGTAGGGATCGGCTTTCAGCAACGGGGCGGTATGTTCTCGTGATCGGATTTCATATTTATAGAGAGAGCCTTCCGGTAGATCGGGAATGAAGAGTTCCCAGACCCCGGTAGATCCACGACTCGTCATGGGATGGCACAGACCATTCCATTCGTTGAAATCCCCGACGATGCTCACGCGGGTAGCATTGGGAGCCCACACCACAAAATGAACCCCGCAGACACCCTCGACGGTGCGGACATGGGCGCCGAAATTGTCGTAGGCCTTGTACAGGGTACCTTCGGCAAAGAGGTGCAATTCAAAATCAGTCAATAGCGGAGGGAAAGCATAGGGATCATGAATTTCAGTGACCGTGTCGCCGTGGTGCGTAATTCGCAACCGATATGAGAGCGCTTGGGTTTCACCTGGAAGAAGCGCCTCATACAGTCCCTCCTCACGAACACGAGTCATACGCCAGAGGTTGGAGTCGGATACAGTCTCTACATCCTTGATTCGAGGTAACCAAGCCCGGATCGCCAGGAAATGACGGCCGTCGATCGTCGTGGCATGGGGACCCAGAATCGAGTGAGGCGCCCAATGTGTGCCTGCAATGAGGCGATCAAGGTCATCTTGTTGAACTTGACATTCCCCGTAGCTCGCTACGGGGTTGGCCTCTCCTTCCGAGAAGTCTTCGGAATTGAGTTCTGTGATACCCCGCAGCTTGCTGCGGGGAGCTTCATTGGTCGGGTCAACGGGCATCGCACTATCCTAATGGCTACAGTCATGATTAGGAAGAAAAAATGTTCTCCGTGCCTGCTTCGGATGACCTACCGGAAAGCCGACTCTGATTGCATTGTTCTGACCGGTCCCGGATAATGCGATGGCTCTCAGGACGATCCGTCTCCGTTCGGTCCAAGGACATCCATGTCATCTCTGATGCTGGCCCTTCTTATTTTCGGCCTGTGCTATGTGCTCATCATGACCGAGCGACTCCACAAGACAATTGTGGCCTTGTTCGGAGCGGCCATGATGATCGGGCTCGGCGTGGTCTCCCAAGAGGAGGCGTTTTATTCCCACGAGTTCGGGGTGGACTACAACGTTGTCTTCCTGCTGATCGGCATGATGGTGATCATCAACATCGTGCGTGAGACCGGACTGTTTGAGGTATTGGCCGTTTGGGCGGCACAGCAAGCCGATGCGAAACCTTTCCGCCTCCTGGTGTTGTTGGCCATTTTGACAGCCGTATTGTCCGCCATGCTCGATAACGTCACCACCGTTCTGCTCATGGCCCCGGTCACCCTTGCGATTACCAAGCGATTAGAGTTGAATCCTGTCACATTTCTGATGACCGAGGCGCTGGCTTCCAATATCGGTGGGACCGCCACGCTCGTTGGGGATCCACCCAACATCATGATTGCCAGTAAGGCCGAGCTCAGCTATCTCGATTTCCTGGTCGTCATGGGGCCAATCGTCATCGTCATCATGGCGGTATTTTTAACAGCCCTGTGGTTCATCTTTGGGCGAACGATGACGGTGGCCCCGCATCTTCGGGAGGCGGTGCTTGCTCTGAGCTCACGGGAGGCTGTTCCGGATGAGGCCTTTTTGCGCCGCTGTCTGATTTTGCTGGCGGTGGTCAATGTGGGGTTTTGCGTCCATTCTCTCGTCCATTTGGAACCTGCCACGATTGCGTTGCTGGGAGCGAGCCTATTCATGGTGATCGGCCATGCCCGGCGAAAGCCGGAGGACACTGAGGAACTGACCTATCTGGCAGAAGTGGAGTGGAAGACCATTTTCTTTTTCATCGGATTATTCATCCTGGTGGGGGGATTGGTCAAAGTCGGCGTGATCCGCTATCTGGCTGATCAATTGGTGGCGGTGACCAGGGGCAATCTCACCGGCTCCACGATGGCCGTGCTGTGGGGATCGGCAATCCTTTCTGCAGTTGTGGACAATATTCCCTATGTCGCCGCGATGAATCCATTGATTGTCGATCTCGCCAGGTCGCTCCATCCGGAGATGACCGATTACGTCGCCTTGGTCCATCAACCGGACATCATCCCGCTCTGGTGGGCGTTGGCTTTGGGAGCGTGTTTAGGCGGTAACGGCACGATCATCGGCGCGAGCGCCAACGTCGTGATCGTGGACATCGCGCGCAAGTCCGGGTACCGGATTACCTTTTGGCAGTTCTTGAAGTTCGGATTTCCCGTCATGATCGGGTCGGTGGCGCTCAGCGCGATCTATCTCTGGCTGGTATTCCTGCGCTAAGGCGAATTACTGCTTACCGTCGACCTTCAGATTGAGCAACCCGTCACTCATCACCCGAACGTACAGCGCGTTCACATCGGCGAACACGCCGATGCCCTGCACCGATGTGACGGTCCCGTGCGTCGTGATGGTCGGACTCAACTCCCGATTCAGGGCCTTAGTCACAAGGTCGCGCATGCGATCAATCGCCGGAGTCACACCGAGCACGGCTTCACCCATAACGAGATCTCTGATGGAAGAACGGGCGAGCCAATCGGGGCCGCTCTTCTGGAGGAGCTGTTCGGAATCGAGGTCCAAGCGGAGGCCACTGATCTGAACGGACTGGGCCAACGTGTTCATTTCAGGTTTCCCCACGAAATACAGGTGGCCTGTGGCGTCTCCCGCAAACGCAATCCGTAGAACAACTTGATTGCCGCCACGGCCCAAAATAGCCGCATCGGTGATGTGAATGAAGTCTCCTTTCACGTCGACACGTTTTCCCTGCAACCGCGTTGCAAGTGATCGGGACAGCGAGGGATAGTCCAGTGGGATGTCAGCGACGACGTGGAACCCAGTGGAAGCCAGCCGGTTCGCCAGTGTCCTGGGCAGTGTGCCGTACAACTGGGCATCGGCGGCGCCATGGTATCCCGTGGAAGCCGGTTCAGTTTCAAGTTGAGGGAGTGCCCCGCCTGCAGATGGTGGTTCGGCACCGAAGACGAGAACCGGTTTCGCCGTTATATGAATGGTGTCATCGATGAGGTCTCCACCCCCTGAAAAGAAGCCACTGCGCCACACGTTACCGATGTTGAGCAGGAGCCACGCATTCGGTTCTAATGGTATGGGGTTGCGCAGCGTGTGCCAGACATTTTCCACTCGGGATCTGGCTGTCAGCGTGTTTATGCGTGCGACCGCATTGCTGAGCCCCCCCCGTACAGTCTCTGTCAGCTGATTTTTGACTTCCTGAAGCACATCAGTATCGGAGATGCTGATGTTGCAAGGATCAATTGCGTTCAGCGTCACGCCGGTTACTGATGCCGACACACCGTAATTCGGTGTCATGCCAATGGTGAGATTCCCATTGAGCGTTGCTCTTTTTGGCAATTCGGCGCCATCGCCACATTGAAGTGGAGGGGCTCCAATCTTATAGCGAAGGGCTGTGCTGATGGATAAGCTAGAGCTGAGTGGTTCAATGCCCTTCCACCAATCGTGGATCACGGTCCCAGAATTCGTGCGGTTGGCTTGCTGGGAACCAGAAGGCGCCACCGCAAAATCATCCCGCTCGGCATAATACTTATACTCGACACCTTTAGGATTCTTGATGGAGTTCCTCCAATGATCGAACTTTTTGGGAATCACGTTGTCATCGTTAGCAGCAAGGAGGAATGGCGACAGGTTCACCTGAACGGGAAAGCTGACGGTGGACTCTGTGGCTGGAGTGAGAGGGTTCGGGGTTGCCGGCAGTAGCGTCGGCGCCGGTGGGCGAACGACATACTGCTTGGCGAGACAACCCGTTAACGACAGCAACACCGATACGGCGATGAGAAAGTTGCCGATGGATCTGGGAAACATCTGCTTTCCCCCTTTTAGATAGCTACTGATCGTGAGATGCGTGGCTTCACACCGTCTCAAGCCTGTGGAAAGTGAGTCTAGGTGGTGAAGAAACGGGCACTAGCATATCAGAAACACATAACTATTTGTTAAGGCTAAAATAGAGGTAAGCCTGCCTGGGTTTCGTAGTAGGTCGAAATATCACCGGTCCCTCAGCTGTGTGAAAAAGTACTTCGCAAACCTTTCTTCTAATCGTATCCATACAGCCAGTGCGTCGTAGAGGAGGAAATATTCTTGACGGAATGGCAAACACCCTTCGGAATAAACACTTCGTCGCCGGGCTCTACGGTGATCTCTTCTCCGCCAATCGTGAGCGTGAGCCTGCCCTCCATAACCGTCACCAGCTCGTTCGTCGCATGGACGAAATCATTCCATTCCCTGCCGGGCGGATCGGTGAACACATCGCAGGAGTAACCCCGCCGGCCCCAGTCTTGTGCCACCTGGTCACGGTCGAGAGGCAGCGGGAATCTTTGATGGGTAAGATAGGGCATGGAGCAAAGTTATGGAGTTCGATCCCCTTTCAGATGTCTCCTGGGTCTCCTCATTCAAACACAGATCATTGTATCGAGATAGGCTTGAAATTGAATGGCAAAAGGCAGGTTATAGGAGGTATGGTTCTCGGCTGCTTGAGATAGCGAATCCCTTGGATGTGTACTATTCGACAATCTTTCTGGCTGATGGGTGCCAAGTGAGACTCGCCGGTTCCTAGAGGTTTTGCGAGCTGTGTCGATAGCAAATCGTTGCTTGACTGGAGTAGACACAAGGAACGTTGTTCGGTTGATCAAGTGACGAACGGACTCAGCGACGGCAGCTATTCCTGGGACGGGGAAAACCGGCAGTCGAACGATGTGAAGAGCGGACGAGGCGTGTATTCTCGCGAGCCGAACGGGCATCTGCGCACGGCTTACCAAGCCATAAGGTGCATACAGAGATGAGAGTCGATCGTCATCTGCCACGGATCCGAACCTTCCTTCTGACCGAAGCGGCAGCGTTCGCTATGGCGGCGTTCCTCCATGCCGGCCTGCCGATCGAAGGGTATGAGTATAGTGAGGCCATCATCTTCGAAAGCGTGATGGGGAGCATCTTGTTCCTGGGATATCTATTTACCCAGATCAATCCGTCACGGACAAGACGAACCGGCATCGCGGTTCAGGGGATTGCTCTGATCGGAACAGTGATCGGCCGCTTCAGCATTATCGCGGGGGCCGGGCCCAGGACAATACTCGATCTCGTCTTCTACCGCGCGATCACCGCCGTCCTGATCTGGGGCTTGATCATGGCGATCATTGCGCCGACTTTCGATGCCTTGAGCGGTGTGCGTCAGGAGAAAAAAGAGGGCCGGCCTCGCGATTGGGGTCTCTAGCCTGTAGTCACGGACGAAATCATTCCACTCCCTGCCGGGCGGATCGATGAACACATCGCAGGAGTAACCCCCCGCCGGCCTCAGTCTTGCGCGACCTGGTCACGATCGAGGGGGAGTGGGAATTTCTGACGGGTGAGATTAGGACATTGAACAAAGCTATGGAGTTTGTTCACTCTCAACTGTTTGCATTTGCAAGATCATAGATACGGTTTCGTATCTTTTATTTATGTAATAAGCATTAGTGCATCAATCACCGGTCCAGCCTTGGGCGGTGCGCTTACCAATGCCAAGGTGACCCTCGATTGACTGTTCATTGAGGGTATAAACAGTACCGACATAGTTTTGCACAAATAGATACCGAACTACTTTGCAACATACAGCCAAACGTCTTCTATCAGGAGACAGAACCGCCGACTCAACCGTGCATCGGCCGCTTCCAACCATCGCTTGGACATGTTTGGCAATTGCATCCCAGGATTCGGCTGCATCCATCGTCCGCCTTGTTCCATCAAGAAGCGCAGATAAGGGCTGCAAGCGAGGATGTCTTGCATTTCCGGCAAATTGGAAATGCACTGCTATCCCGGTGATCTCACATGCCCTGATGTCGTCGGGATGCGCATTTTCTCCACTCCAACTGCAAACCCTGGCCTCGGCAGGCAAACAATATTTTCCAGCAGCCGATCGTATCGCAAGATCGACAATAATTTTCGCTCCTGATACGCTACTCGAAACCAAGAAGTTCTTTAGTGCCTTCTTGCCGCTCCAGGCGCATCGCTCTAACACTTTTGGAAGAACCCGTTTCCCGCTAACGGTACAGGCTTCCAAAATGCCTGGCCGGACATAGTATCCAGTAACCTCACACTGTTCGGCCTCCGTGGCGAGAAATGGCTGGCCGGTTTCATGGCATCGGATAAACTCGGAGATATGGCCCGCTTTTCCTGATACCGCCGATTTTAAACCTTCGTCAGCTCGATAATGTTTTCCCGAAACTTCACTCGCAGCCAGTTCATCCTTTAGCCCTTCAGCGCCAGTAAAATCACAGCGCCCAAAATGTTCCAGTTCCGCGCGTTTCCCGCTGAGCGCCGATGTCTTGAGGAAGCAGCGTCTCACCGGTCTGCCGCTCAAACCAGAAATTTCAAGCTCAGAAGGAAGAACTCTTTTCCCGGATACCGAACACACTTGAAGAATCCCCGGACTTACGGGGGTATCGGTAGCTTCACAACGTTCGGCTTCAGAATCCAGCAGACACTGACCTGTAACCCCACATGTTATGAATTCCGAGATGTGGCCGCATTTTCCAGAATAGGAGGAGCGTGCCGCCTCGTCATTCCGGTATCGTTTGCCAGAGGCTTCACTCCTCGACAGCTCAGAATTAAGTATTTCCACACTGGTAAATTCACACTTTCCAAAATGTTCGGGCTCTGCTCGTTTTCCACTTGTAGCTGATGTTTTTAGTATCCACTTAGCGACGGTTTGGCCCGTAACCGCAGATTGTTCGACCTCATCTTTTAATAGTCTTTTGTTTATCGACTCACATATAACCATGAACTCTGGCAAGGCGTATCTGCCGGACACATCGGACCGTGCAAGCAGGTCTTCAAGCACAGATTGGCTAGACACTTCGCACTGTTTAAAGCATACGGAAGGGGCTTTTCGGCCGCTCTTAGCGCATGCCATTAGTTTAGGAGCATCGACTAACGTCGGACTATGCGGGACTAGGACGAGTCTGCTGGCATATTCCTTTTCGCCTTCCAGTTTGAAACGGACTTGTACCTCAATACGACGATAGACTTTCCCTTCCAAGCCGACAAGGCTCATCTCAAGCCTGGGAGTGAATTCATCTTCTAGCTTTCTGGCCTTTCGCCGATTGTCTCCCGCCGCTCGCACCTCCTCTGTGCGCCGTTCAAGGTAAAAGCGGCAGAATTCAGAAATGCCGTCATCTTTTTGAGCCTCCCTTACAACCGCATCCAAGTTCAGCCCTATCTCGCGGGGATACTGGATTAACCGAGGTACTGGATTGAGCGCCGTACGCAAAAATGGGGTCATGTGTTCGGTCCCTGAACATCTGACTTCAACAAGCCTTTCGTAACTGTCGTGTGCGACAGTAACCCGGACACGGACGATGGCATTGCCGTCAAAGCACTGGCTCACTGTCTGAATGTCTATGCCAGTCAATGAGGCGTTAAACGATCGAAGCCATGTGGAAGAGATTTCGCGACACCGGACTGCTGGTTGCTCGTCCAGGTCCTCAAGGTTGTGCAATCCAGAACTCACGACCCGATGAACGAGATCAAGGAACGAGCCTGTGCCTGGCCTGTACAAGACGGTTCGTCTTTCTCTTTCAGATTGTTCGTCGAAACGGATGTACTGTCGTCCATGATTCTCTTCAACAAGTACTAATCCATCTTCGAGTTTAGTGACGGACGCGCCAAGCATCTTAAATGCTTCTATCGTAAACTCGCGGGGCTCCGTTGAGCGTTTGGCGGAGGGTAATCTCGGTGAGCGCGGGCCGGTGTAAGCGGCACCCTCCATGCCACCGAGTAGTGAATTAATGTTTTCCTCCTCTCGCGCCAGGGTCTGTTTTGCCTCCTCAATACTCTGTTCAGCCTTACGAGTCGCTTCCTCGAAATCTTTTCCTGCTAGGGCGGCAATAACGAGTTGGCGTATTTTCTCATCGAATCCGGTGACGCCTTCCTCCTCCCCTTCTCCAATACCAGACGCCTCGAGGAGTGCCTCTATGTCTCCAATGGCGTGTGAGGCTAATTGAAGTTTCTCCATGAGCCGACCAACTATGAATTCTTCGAACGTTCCGCTCAAAATGATGTTAAAGATGGCAACGCTGGCATGGTCAGATGCGAGACGTTGGACTCGCCCAATTCGCTGCTCCACAATCATTGGATTCCAAGGTAGGTCATAGTTGACCAATACATTGGCGACTTGAAGGTTGATGCCTTCAGAACCTGCTTCAGTGGAGACAATGACGTGACAATCTGGCGGCGTCTTCCGGAAGCTGGCAAGTGTCTGCTGGTTGCGCTGCCCGGAGGAGCCATTGATGATGCCAACCTTTAATCCATGGTTTTCTAAGAAGGATTGGATCGTCGTCTGAGTTTCGCGTCGACCTGTGAAGATCACAAGCCGCCAACGCTCCGGGTTCTCCTTTTTTAGCCTCTCAATCAACGATCCTAAACCTTGCAACTTCGCAGTTAATGGCATTCGCATGACAATCGCACTAACGGTCTGAGCAAGCTCAGGCATAACCGTTCCATTCCGAGCCATGTTTTCTAGCTGAGCCTTAAGAGCTTCAGGGCTGCTTGTGAGCGCCTGCAAGATCGAAATTTGAGCCAACCGATTTAGTTTCTGGATCGGTTTTGCAATAGCTCTGATTAGTTCAAGTTCACCAGCGGTGGGTTCGACCTTATGCATTTGTACTTTGCGGTCAGGGAAGGACAGTTGCACATCCCCGCGGCGAATCCGAGACATGTAGCCATAAACAATGGAACGAAACTCGTCTTTTGCTTCAAGCCGCAATTGGCGTGCTTTCTCTCGACCGTCAGCGATAAATTTTCGAGTAAACATTCCCTCGCTGCCAAATGGGTTCTGATGTCCCCTAGCCACCGTCAGGAGATCAACGAGCGAGTAGAGATCCCAGAGACGGTTTTGGATTGGTGTCGCCGTCAACATTAGAACATAGCGAAAACGACGGTCTTCCATGGCCACTCGGAACCGTCGGGCTACCTGTGGTGGCGACTCTACTCCATACAAATTTCTAAGCTTATGAGCCTCGTCCAGAATGAGCATTTCGAAACGGTCACGTGGAATTTCGTCGAGGTATAAGCGAGCAGAGTTATAAGTCGTAATGATGGCACCGTTTTCTTCCGGCTCTTCGGTGATAAGATCTCTACCTGTGGCAATCGTTGAAGGGATGTTAAATTTTGACGCAAGTTCTTCTTGCTATTGAGGCCCTAATAGCTTTGGGCAGACAACGAGAAATTGAGAAAGGCGTGACCGGGAAATCAGCTCACTAACAATCAAACCAGCACTAATTGTTTTCCCGAGCCCGACATCGTCGGCAAGTAGCGTCACAGGAAGACGGCGGCAAAATGTAATTAGGTTTGCTACCTGGTGATGATATGGATTTACGCGGTCTCGCCACCGCGATTCTGACTTTAGGTCGTCGCGTTTCTCGATGATAATGGGATCGAGTAGGTCCCATTCGAGTCCCGCCCTATAAACATTGTATTCGAGAGGCGTTGCAGCTTTGCCAAGGAGCCGAGTCTGCAAGTTAACATTGTACATATGGAAGTACCAATGCTTAGGTGTGCCCTTATTTTATATTGTTGTTGGAAGTTTAGCAGACAAAGGCGATCGATCCGATCGCCATCTTGAAGTACGGTCCTGCAAAGAAACCGTTGCCAGTTTGAAGTTAAATGATATAGAGGGTTGCGCTGAGCGCAGGGGGGAAAGGTTGGTATGAGACCAGGAATGACGCCGAAACTAAGTCTCATCTGCCACCCGGAGATTAGACGCACAGCATGCTAGAGTACCTGGCAAGGTGGCGTCAATGTCAGGCAGATATCTTGGAAGAACCAAATGAATCGGGGGGGCTTTCACCTCATTATTCCAAACAGCAACGGTTCAGATAGACATCCGAACAGAAAAGAAGGAGAACGGTTCAGTGCATGAAGTTTGTCGAAGACTTCTGCAACTCTGAGGTTGTCACGAACACAGGCCGCGATGTCTGGAAGCAATCAGAATGGGTCAGTGATGCGCGGGCGAAGGTATGTGCTTCGTGGTGGTGTTCAGTCAGCTTCCGGAGGTCGCAGCACTCGTATCAGAATGGAGCCTGGCGTGCGTGGTGACCTATTGAAAACCTTCGTGTGTCCACTGCCGCTTGCGGGAACGATCAAGAAATTCTCGTGGCGAAAGCACGGCTATCCTTTGACGCTTGCTACGCGTTCACCGGTGGTGGGGTTTCCCTCATCGCCTTGATTTCCGTGGCGATATCCTTTGGGGAAAGTTTGTTCGTATCGACCTGTACCGATTGTCGTTGCAATTCTTCCACTGCGGCCACGGCTCTCGCTCGCTTGAACTTCCTATTCTTCATGTATGACTCCGATCGTGCTGAAGGAAAAAAATGTACCGATGTCTATTCATCAAGTCGATACCTAAGAAGATGATCAATGATGGTGCGCAAAGGTCTGTGTTTCGTGGTGGTGTCCGGTCAGCTTCCGGAGGTCGCAGTGGATGTCGTCGGGATCGCAGCACTCGGTTTCCAGTTGGATAGTCATGTGCTTGATACCGAAGTCCGCCGTGATACGGTTCTGGATCAACTGGAGCAACTCAAGCCCTATGTCCGCGTACTACGCAGGTAGGTGTTCAATGCCTGCAGCAGCGGGAGATGAGCGGGAAGGCGGCCATATACATCCTTCGCGAGCTTTTCATCGTAGGTATGAGCAGTACGGTTCCGATCTTCAAGCATGGCCAGCCATCCGGTTTCGTCAGTAATCCAGCTGTTCTTGTAGGCCAGCTTGAAGCAGCCCTTTGGGGATTGGCAGTCGAGTCCTTCCCCCCGTGCCCGTTCTTGAATCACCTTCCAAGCCAGCTCAAAGCAAAACTCAAACCGTTGAATGGCGGCGTCGCGGGTGAGATCAGTTACGGGAGCGCTGAGGGCTTCGCTGAAGCGTGTAATGGCTTTGGCGAAGCTGTCGAGTCTTGTTGTCATAAGCGGATTCCATGACCAACAATCTCTTGTTTGAACCCTTCGCTGATTGTGTGCAGATCAACGATGTCGATCTCGTGCAGCGTCGCCATATCGTCTATTGCGACACGGAGTTCGGCGAGCCGCTCTGGAAGAAATGCAGCGGGCCCAGAGACGGCGATGTCGATGTCGGCGTGGGCGTTGGCTGTACCTTTCGGCCACGAGCCGAACCAAATGATCTCAACATCAACGCCGAGCACACGTCGAATAAGCTCTGCCACTTCTCTCGCGATCTGTTGAGGGCGAGCGATAAGTTCTTGGGAAATCATAGGCCCAGTGTATCGATTCTAGCGATGATGTCAACCTGCGTCGGCAAGATGAGTGAAACGGGACGCGATGTCTGCAAGGAGTGAACATTCAATGATGGTGCGCGAAGGTCGGTGTTTCGTGGTGGTGTCCGGTCAGCTTCCGAAGGTCGCAGTGGATGTCGTCGGGGTCGCAGCACTCGGTTTCCAATTGAATGGTCATGTGCTTGATGCCGAAATCCGTCGTAATCCGGTTCTGGATCAACTGCAGTAATTCCAGCGGGGTGCGATGATGTTCGATCATGACATGGCTGGTGAGCATGACCAACCGAGGTTCGACCGCCCAAATATGCAGATCATGCACGTTCCTCACACCGGGGATGGCTTCCATCGTGGCTGCGACATGGGATGCACTGATGCCCGGCGGTGTCGATTCCAGTAAGACCTCCATCGATTCTTTGAAGATCGGCCAGGCTCCTCGAACGATCGCCCCGACCACCAGCAAGCTCACGAGCGGGTCCAAGACCGTCCAGCCTGTCAGGAAAATGGCCGCACCGCTGACAATGACGCCGAGCGACACCCAGGCATCTCCTACCATATGCCAGAATGCGCTCCGAATGTTCAGATCGTCTTCCGCTCCGTGCTGGAGCAACAGAGCAATCCCGAGATTGGCCACGAAACTGACGGCCGCGACAGCCATTACCCATTCACCGTCGATGGGAACCGGTTGCAGGAGTCGCTTCACGCCGATGAGCGTGATGCCGAGTGCGGTTAATAGTAGAATAAAACTGTTGAGAAAAGCCGCGATGATGCCGGCACGATGGTAGCCGAAGGTTCGGCTCTCCGAAGCTGGGCGCGCGGTGAGGAGGTGCGCATACAGTGCCAGAAAGAGCGACCCTTGATCGACCAGATTGTGACCGGCATCGCTCATGAGCCCGATGCTATTGAGGAGCCAGCCGCCCACGAACTCAGCCGCGATGATTACGGCGTTGATGGCCAAGGCCAGCTGGAGCCGAGAGCGGAGATGTGCATAGGAAGCCAGTGCCGTCATGAATGATAGTTTCGCACGGAGAACGCGAGGCAGCAAGCCTTGCCGAAGGTTTCTATCACGGAAGTTGCAACCGGCTACCGAACGGATTTGGGCGGGAGACGCTCGCTTAGCACAGGATAGTTGGCTTGATCTATTCCTGAATTGCCTGTAGATAGGTCCGTCGCAACCACTCTGAGCGTGATCCCGTCGGGAACCTCCTTCGACGGAGGCACAAAGAACGGCGCTTCAAAGGCGCGGCTCCCTTCGTCATAAAACAGTTGCAGTCGCTCGATGATTCGGTCTTCGATCAACACCTCTCCATAAATACGGATCTTCCGCGAGTCCCAATCTCCATGAGGGCGGACCAATGAGCCGGATAGGGTTCGGACTGAGGCTCGAAGTTTCACATCGTCTTTTGCGATCAATGCCTCACGTGGCGTGGGCCGCTCGATCTGAACCAGGTAGCCATTGAGATGCAGGACAATGCCGTCATTCGTCAGATCTTGTCCCGGGATCAACAGCAAGGTTTTGCTCGCCCTCTGTAACGCAGCGGGATAGGCGAGCGGCCCTTCTGCGGAGATCTCCACTACCGTCGGTTTCTGCAGCTCCAATGTGGTGGTGAAGGCGGCAGAAGGACGAGCGCTGTAGATCGGCTCTTCCATCATATGGGGGGTGCGCATGATTTGATTCTGATCTCCTGATTCGCCCTGCTGCAGGCCGGTTGCCAGAATGTGGCCGCTCGCGACATCAGTAATCGTCACGCGCGCTCCACCGACTTCACGGCCCAACACCATCGCCCCGTGCGCGACGACCCGCACGAGCACCGTGGTTGGTTGAGACCCATTGAGTGATGAATCAGCGAAAGCGTGGCTTGTGGCGGGAATCAGAAAGCAGGGGAGCAAGGTGAGCGAGAAGATGAGTCCAAGCGGGGCAAAGGAAGGTCGCGTCATTTCACCTTGGTGCCGGGATCCACTTTTTCCTGAATGGTGAGCAGCCCCTGTACATCGGCATCCCCTGCCGCAAGGACCATACCCTGCGATTCAATGCCCATGAGCTTGGCCGGTTTGAGATTCGACACGATCACGATTGTCTTGCCGACCAGCGCGTCCGGCTCGTACTTCTTGCCGATGCCGGCAATGATCTGGCGTTGTTCCGTCCCAAGAGAAACTTGCAGCTTAATCAACTTCTCCGATTTGGGCACCCGCTCGGCGGAGAGCACTCTCGCCGTCTTGAGCTGTATCTTCATGAATTCGTCGATCGTGATTTGCGGCGGAGCCGGAGGCGCTGAAACGGCTGTGGCGGTGGGGGCTGCTAGGGTTGGTTGTGAAGGAACAGATGATTCGGTCACTGGTTTTGCTCCTGGTTTTGATTCGATACGGGGGAACAGCGACGGTCCTTTATGGATCAGGGTGTCGGGCTTCAGGCCACCCCATTCGATCTTGCTTCTCAGCAAAGGGCTTGTGAATTCAACCGAGATGCCAAGTTGAGAACAGATCGACTGTGCACTAGTCGGGATAACAGGATATGCGGCCAAGCTGAGGCAGCGGAGCGTCTCTGCCATGGTGTAGAGGACCGTCCGGAGTGTTTCGGCGTCGCTCGCACTCTTGGCCAATGTCCATGGCGCAGTCTTGTCGACATATTGATTGGCAAGTTGAATGACGTGCCAAATGGCTTCGAGCGCCCGATGAAATTCCAACTGTTCGAGGTGGCGCGGCAACGCTTCGTTCAAGAGAGATACCGTGGCTTGTTCCAGTTCTCGCTCTGCTGGTCTCATCGGCCCAGGAGCGGGCAGTAGCCCTGCTTGCGTCCGTTCGATGAGGGTGAGTGTGCGACTCAAGAGATTGCCCAGACCATTGGCGAGATCGCTATTGATTCGTGCGACCATTCCGGTAAGCGAGAAGTCTCCATCTTGCCCGAAGGGCACTTCTCTCAATAAGAAATACCGAAACGCATCTGCCCCCAATTCGTCGACCATCTTGTTCGGATCGACGACGTTGCCGCGACTCTTGGACATCTTCTCGCCATCCACGGTCCACCAGCCATGAGCAAAGATGGTTTCGGGTAACGGAAGGTTCAATGCCATGAGCATCGTGGACCAATAGACGGCATGTGTCGTCAAGATATCCTTCCCGACGAGATGCACGTTCGCCGGCCAGAATCGGTTGCTCGCTGGTTTTTCCAGGGGGAGATATTCCAAGGCGGATATGTAATTGACCAAGGCATCGAACCAGACGTAAGTCACATAGTTGTTATCAAATGGTAGTTCGATGCCCCAGGACAGCCGCGATTTTGGTCTCGAGATTGAAAGGTCTCCGAGCTTCTGGGTTTGCAAGAAGCCGAGAACTTCATTCCTGCGTGATTCTGGCCTGATGAAAGATGGGTATTGCTTGATGTGGTCGAGAAGCTGGTTCTGGTATTGCCCCATCTTGAAGAAGTAGTTGTGCTCGCTGAGCTGTTCGACGGGGCGTTTACAGTCAGGACAGAGTCCGTTCTCCACGTCTTTCTCGGTCCAAAACCGTTCATCGAAGGTGCAATACCATCCGGTGTAGGAATCCTTGTAAATCAGCTTCTTGTCGTAGAGCTGCTGCAGGTACCGCTGAACCACTGATTTGTGTCCATCGTCAGTGGTTCTGATAAAGGCGTTGTTCGAAATATTAAGCCGTCGCCATAGCTTTTCAAATTGCGGGGCCAGTTTATCGCAGTGGACTTGAGGGTCGACGCCGGCTTTGGCGGCCGCCTGTTGCACTTTCTGACCATGTTCATCGAGACCGGTGAGAAAGAACACCTCGCGTCCACGCAGGCGCCAATAGCGGGCCAGTACGTCGGCCGCTATCGTGGTATAGGCATGGCCGATATGCGGGACGTCGTTGACATAATAAATCGGCGTGGTGATGTAAAAAGTATCATCTCGAGACATAACGAAGGCAAGATATCAGGTTGACAGCGTTTATTGCTAGGCGGAAGCTCCGGCGGGGACCAGCCCGAGCGCCTCGCGTAGGCGAAGGAACGTCGTTTCCAGCGCCATCTGCACGTTCAAGTGCCGCGTGGCTTGCTGTTCGGTCCGTTCGATGTCATTTAAGAGGGTGAGGAGCGTGTCGACGTCTGCTCGCTGAGCGTATCGTCGCAGGTCGGCGAGTTGGTCAAGGTGAAGGATCTGATCCTGATCTCCGTCCACCATGACGATGACAAGATCACGGATCCATCGCGCAAGCCATGCGAGCGTTTCTTCTCCACGGTCTGTCTTGGCCAAGCTTTCTGCTACAGAGAGGATGGCCGCGCTCGACATCAAGTTTTCCGGCTTCACCAACGTCAGGCTTTCTTGTTGTCGCGCGCGAACGTCTGCAACACTCGCCGTGAGCGCTTCTCCGATTCGACCATCGGTGAAGACCGCCAGAAAACGAGCATCGGCAGGAGGAAGCTCCCGTTTGAGTATCAGTGCCGCTTCAACTTGCGTGCGGGCGGGCGTCGTGAAACGGAGCGCTTGGCAGCGTGATCGAATGGTGATCGGAAGCGCATGGAGCCGGCTGGTGACCAGGATGAAGAGACTCTGACCGGGGGGCTCCTCCAAGGTCTTGAGGAGCGCGTTGGCTGCCCCGATCGTCAGTCGGTCCGCGTCGTCAATCAGGCAAATCTTCCGTTCCCCGACGAGTGGTCGATAGACGAACTGTTGTTCGATCGCCCGCACTTGCTCGATTTTGATTTGCGGCGTTGCTGCTTTCGAGTCGGGCTCGATGACGAAGTAATCCGGGTGCGTCCGCACGGCTATCTGCAGGCAGGATCGGCAATGCCCACAGCTGTCCTGGGCCTCTGCCTGCGAGATCTGCTCGCAGTTGAGGGCCTGAGCCAGCCGCACGGCGGTCATCAACTTTCCGATCCTGGTTTCACCATAGAACAGATACGCATGGGCCAAGCGACCATTGCGCAAGGTCGCTTGAAGGAGAGAGATGGGTTGCTCGTGGCCGGTGATATCGGCGAAAGGCATGGGCTATCCGTGTCTCGATGTCCGTGCAGAATACGTTTTGAGCCGGTTCATGACCAGTTCTTCTACGGTGTGTGCCACTGATTCCAGAGATCGTGCGGAATTGATCACCATGATGCGCCGAGGTTCTCGTCGTGCCAACGCGTGAAATCCCGCACGGACTTTCCGGTGGAACCGTTCGGTTTCTCGATCGAGTCGATTTTCAGTGGCGGCACGTTTACGGCGTCGACTGAGTCCGATACTTACAGGGACGTCGAAGAGCAAGGTGAGCTGGGGGATAAGCTTTCCGGTCGCCCAGTCGTTCATCCTGCGCAACACTCGTAGGTCCAATCCGCGTCCATACCCTTGATAGGCCATCGTCGAGTCTGAAAATCGATCACACACGACCGTCACCCCGCGTGCGAGTGCGGGTTTGATGACGTGATCCACATGTTGGCGTCTTGCCGCAAAAATGAGGTAGGCTTCCGTTTCCGGGGCGATGGTTTCCACTGAATGGTCAAGCAAGATACTCCGCAGACGTTCAGCGAGAAGCGTCCCTCCCGGTTCTCTGGTATGCAACACGTCCAGGCCTTGCGCGGTCAGCCCCTCACAAAGTTTTCGAGCTTGTGTCGTTTTTCCGCTTCCTTCACCGCCTTCCAGCGTGATGAAAATGCCCGTCGGTTTTCTAGATGTTCGACCCATTGGCGATTTCCATTTCAGCCGTAATCGGGGAGCGATCCTATGTCAGGTTGCGATGAATAGCAAGACCGGTACCTTTCTTGAATTTCGCGCAGTCTAAGCACATAACCCATTGAAATTTACAATAAAACGCTTGCGAGGTTTGTCCGGAACTCTGTAAGATGAGGCACGGAATGCTCTCTCCATTGGCTGTTGTCGGTGATTCATGCTCAAGACCGCGCTAAGACGGTATTTTCTGACAGGGCTACTTCTTGTCACTCCTATCTGGGGCACTATTCTCATCCTGAAGACCCTGTTTGTCGCGGTAGACGGGATCTTAGGCGACGCCGTCGCAGAATTGGTGCCCGACCATTATATCCCCGGCCTAGGGATCGTTACGCTGGTGCTGCTCATCTTTTTGGTGGGATTGTTCGCGGCGAACTTCATCGGGCGTCAGATTGTGGGTCACTGGGAGGATTGGCTTAACCGACTGCCCCTCGTACGGGGGATTTATTCCACGTTGAAATCCATGATGGATATTCTGTCCTTTTCGGAGCGAGGGTCGTATCGTCGTGTGGTTTTGATCCAATTCCCGAAGAACGGCCATTATTGTTTTGCGTTTGTGACCGGCATGACGAAAGGCGAGACAACGGCATTGGGCCAGGAGGCGCTGGTTCATGTCTACGTGCCCACCTCGCCCAATCCAACGTCTGGCTATTTTCTGTTGGTGCCGGAACGGGAAGTGACATCTGTTGATATCAGTATTGAGGAAGCGATGAAACTGATTGTGTCAGGCGGTCTCTATACGCCGTCCGGCGCAATGGCTTCGGCCTTGAACGGGGATTCGAAGTGGAGTCAGGTTAAACAGCCTGATGCCGGAGTGCCGATCGGATAAATACATGTCTTATACTCGTTTGCAACCCTGTCATATCCGGAGTCCTCGATGAAACAATCGGTGGATCAGCACACGGCGGCCTCGCGTATTCCCGGCCTAGGGGTCATCGTGATGGCGGCCGGGTTGGGCAAGCGGATGAAATCCAATCAAGTAAAAGTGCTGCATCATGTCGCGGGGCAGCCGATGGTTCTCTATGCCGTTGATGTGGCACTGCAACTGGCGGGCCATCGCATTGCGGTTGTGGTTGGGCATCAATCCGACAGGGTTCGGCAAGTGATTGAGTCAGGTATCGCGGGCAGGCCTGGATCAAAGTTCGTGAGCATCGTCGAGCAAGTCGAGCAGCTTGGGACCGGCCACGCCGTGATGCAAAGCCGCCCCGCGTTTTGCCATGGCGACGAGCCGCGCCCGACCAATTATCTTATCTTAAACGGTGACACTCCGTTGCTGAAAGAAGAGACGGCACGCGAACTGTTGAGGGTCCATCACACGCAGAGCGCGACCGTGACGATTCTGACGACGATGCTCGATGATCCCAGCGGCTATGGCCGAGTCATCCGCCGGCAGCCCGGCGGCGATCACCAGAGTGAAATAACTCCGTCCGACGTGCTGAAGATCGTCGAAGATCGTGATGCTGCTCCGGTAGAACGGGCCACGCATGAAATCAACGTCGGGACGTATGTCGTGTCCGGAGAATTTCTCTTTGATGCCCTCGATAAGCTGGAGCCACGCAACGCACAGAATGAATACTATCTGACTGATATCGTTCGAATGGCAGTTGCGCAGGGGCGGCCGGTTGCGGCTGTGACCCTTCAAGATTCCGAAGAGGGGCTGGGAGTCAATACCAGGCAACAGCTGGCGGCTGCGGAACAGGTCGTCCGCCAACAGATTCGCGAACGCTGGCTTGAAACTGGAGTCACGATGCGAGATCCTGGCTCCGTTTGGATTGATGCCGGAGTCACCATCGGAAGAGATACGGTGCTTTACCCACAGGTGAGTCTCGAAGGCAAAACGATAGTCGGTGAAGGAACGACAATCCGTTCCGGGGTCCGTATTTCGGATTGCATGATCGGAAACAATGTAGAGATTCTCGACCATTGCGTGCTACACGAATCACAAATCGAGGACGAGGCACATCTGGGACCGTTCGTGCATCTTCGCCCAGGTGTGGTGATCAGGCGGAAAGCAAAAGTCGGGAATTTTGTCGAGATGAAAAAAACTGAATTGGGGGAAGGATCCAAGGCCAATCACCTCAGTTATTTGGGTGATGCCACGATTGCGGAAGGCGTCAACATCGGCGCCGGTACCATCACCTGTAATTACGACGGAGCGCGAAAACATCGTACGGTGATCGGCAAAAATGTGTTTCTTGGGAGCGATACGCAACTGATTGCGCCGGTCACAATCGGAGAAGGATCGGTTGTGGCGGCAGGGACGACTGTGACGCAGAACGTGCCCGCCGATTCGTTGGCGATTGCCCGTGTGTTACAGGTGAATCGAGTAGGATGGGTGGCTAAACGTCGAATGTTGCTGAACGGTAGTGCACCGAGCAGGGATTCAGCACGAGCTGCGAGTGAACAGGCGAAGCTGAAAACTAATACTACTTCAAGTAAAGTGAAGAAAAGGCGCGCGAAGTCATCGAAACGTTGATTACGGCGAGAGAGCCGTCTGCCGGTCAGTTTAGTTAGATCTGGAGTAACCGTCATGTGTGGAATCATCGGATACGTCGGCAATCAAGATGCGGTTCCGATTCTCATCGGGGGACTGGCGAAGTTGGAGTACCGTGGGTACGACTCCTCGGGTGTAGCCGTTATGCAGGGAGAGAAGATTGCCGTCAGACGGAGCGTGGGCAAACTAGTCAACCTTCAAAATTCGCTCAAAACCACTGAGATCAAGGGAACGCTCGGAATCGGCCATACGCGATGGGCGACTCATGGGAAGCCCTCGGAGCAGAATGCCCATCCGCATCGGTCGAAAGGGTGCGTGTTGGTGCACAACGGGATTATCGAAAATTATCAGGAGTTGAAGCAGCAGTTGCAAAAAGACGGCTACAAATTCGAATCGGAAACCGATACGGAGGTCGTCGCCCATTTGATCGATAAGTATCTTCAGAAGGAAAACAAGCTGGCCGATGCTGTGCGGCTCGCGACGAAAGATGTGCGGGGCAGTTATGCGCTGGCGGTGATTTCTGAACGGGAACCAGGAACATTGATTGCCGCGCGGTCCGGCTGTCCGCTCGTCGTCGGTCGGACGGAGCACGCGGCCTACGTCGCTTCCGATGTCATGGCGATGCTTGCGCACACGCGAGAAGTGACCTATCTCGAAGAGGGGGACGTGGCGGTGGTCACTCAACACCGAGTGGACCTCACCGACGTCGACGGCCATGCCGTCTCGCGTAAATCATCGACGATTACGTGGGATGCCTCGGCAGCGGAGAAAAGCGGCTATCCCCACTTCATGCTGAAAGAGATTCACGAACAGCCACAGACCATTCTTGATACCATGCGTGGACGGTATTCCTACGAAACGGGAGAGGCGGATCTTCCTGATATCGGCTTGACGCCCAAGGAATTCGCAGCGGTTGAGCGTATCTGGATCGTCGCCTGCGGCACATCT
>JAICWG010000070.1 GCA_025934915.1 Nitrospira sp. | reverse complement strand
GCCGACAATCCGGTATACTACGTCCAATATGCGCATGCCAGGATCTGCAGCCTCTGGCGTGTGGCCTCCGAAAGGGGAATGACCCGTCCGTCCGCATTGGAGACGGACCTGACTGTTTTAACTGACCCCGATGAATTGGGGTTGATCAAGAAACTGTCGTCCTATCCTGAAATTATCCAAGCCAGCGCGCTGGCCTTTGAGCCGCATCGAGTGACGTATTATCTCCAGCAATTGGCGGCACAGTTGCATACGTTTTATAACAAACACCGTGTGTTGCCTCCTGCGATCGATCAGGAGCATTGTGCGTCGGCATCCCCGGAAGTCCTCACGCCGAAACGGACTGCGGCGCGACTGGTCCTGATGGGGGCGGTCCAGCAAGTCCTCAGAAATGGGCTTGACGTGCTCGGCATCTCCGCGCCTGAGCACATGTAGCGGTCGAACCTCGTAGAAGATGATGCAGTACCAAGTCCAACAATTCGATCGACAATCCAAAGGCCGCATCGGCCTGCTCACGACCCGCCATGCAGAGATCAAAACACCGGCCTTCATGCCGGTAGGTTCGTTGGGACCGGTCAAGGGGCTTGCACCGGAGGATCTGCAGAGTCTAGGGTTTCGACTCATCCTCAATAATGCTTATCATCTGTACTTGCGCCCTGGTCATAAAGTTGTGTCCGACATGGGGGGGCTTCATGTCTTCACCGGATGGCCGGGAGCGATCCTCACCGACAGTGGTGGGTTTCAGATTTTCAGTTTAGCGAAGTTGTGCGAGATCACCGACGAGGGCGTCACGTTTCAATCGCACATCGATGGGTCGACGCACTTCATTACACCGGAAAAGGCGATAGAAATCGAAGAGGCGTTGGGAGCCGATATCATCATGGTGCTCGATCAATGTGTGGCGCTGCCTGCCGATCGAGAGATCATCCAGCAAAGTGTGCGTCGCACGAAGCTCTGGGCTGAGCGCTGTCAGGGGAGCAGGCGCCGAACGGATCAGGCTTTGTTTGGCATCATACAGGGTGGATTGGAAGCGGACTTGCGCATAGCTTCAGCGAAAGAGTTAGTGAGATTAGGGTTCGACGGCTACGCGATCGGCGGGCTGTCTGTGGGAGAAGGTAAGCTCGCGATGTATGCGATGCTCGATGTGACGGTTCCAGAGTTGCCGGAGAACAAGCCTCGATATCTCATGGGGGTCGGACATCCGGAAGATCTGCTTGAAGGGGTGGCCCGCGGCATCGATCTCTTCGATTGCGTCGTTCCCTCTCGTCATGGCAGAACAGGCTCGCTGTTTACGACAACCGGTCGGGTCGTCATCAAGCAAGCTCAGTATGCAGCGGATGAACGGCCGATCGATCCTGAATGCGCCTGTCCGGTATGCCGTCGCTACTCACGGGCCTATTTACACCACTTGTTTATGGTCAAAGAAATGCTGGGAACACGGCTCAACACGATTCATAACTTATGGTATTTCTCAGACTTGATGCGCCGAATACGAGAAGCCTTGGAAGAGGGAACGTTCCCTGATTTTCGGGAAGCGTTTTATCGCAATCACAACCGGCAGACGGTGATGGCCGGTTTAGCGAAGTGTGAAGAACCGTGCGGACAATGGCATGGGAACGATCATACATAGAAGAAGGGGATTGACTTGATGTTGATGGAATCGATTGCATGGGCTGAGGGGACGGGCGGAGGCGGGTCGCCCGCCAGCGGAGGGGCGGGCGGAATCCTATCTCTGATGCCGTTTCTCTTGATCTTTATCATTTTTTATTTTCTTCTGATCCGGCCTCAACAGAAGAAACAAAAGCAACAGAAGGCGTTGTTGGACGCGGTGAAGAAGGGCGACAAGGTGGTCACGACGTCGGGGATCTGGGGCACCATCACCAACATGGGGAAAGAGACAGTGACGCTGCAGATCGCCGATAATACCAAGATCAAAATGCAGCGCGAGAATATTGCGCGAGTGCGTAGCGAAGAAGAAGACAAAGATAAGGACAAAGACACGTAGTTCAAATGGGATAAGGGGTCGCAGACGATATGAAAAAAGTAAGCGGGCGGCTATGGTTATTAACGCTGGTCATTTTGGCATCGGTAGTGGCCTTTCTGCCGTCTTATCAGCCGGTGTATCAGAGCTTGCCTAGTTGGATGAAGGGAGTTCTCCCGAACAAGGGAATTACGTTGGGGTTAGATTTGCAGGGCGGCATCCATATGGTCCTGGAGGTGGATGAAGACCGTGCCGTGGAGATCGCGGTTGACCGTTCCGTCACCGCACTGCAGGATCTCTTTACTGAGAAGACGCTCGCAGCCGACTCGATCAAACGTGCCGGGCACGATCGCATCACGATTCAATTGCAGAATGCCGACGCAAAGCCTTCCGCCCAAAAGATGATCGACAATTTCCCTATTTTTGTCGAGAAGGAGTCGGCGGGATCGGCGAATACCATCGTGTGGGAGCTTCGTGAGGTGGAATCCAAGAGAATCAAGGACTCCGCCATCAACCAAGCTCTGGAAACCATCAGAAACCGGATCGATCAGTTCGGCGTCGCGGAGCCGATCGTTCAGCGGCAAGGGTTAAAACAGATCGTCGTCCAACTGCCCGGGGTCAAGGACCCGAAACGCGCCAAGGATCTGATCAAGGAGACGGCGCTGCTCGAATTCAAAATGTTGGACGAAGATATCCGACTCGATTTGCCTGCGCGTGTTCCGAAAGATAAGGAAGCGGAGGTGCTTCAGCAGTTTGCGGGCCAATTGCCTGAAGCCGATCAAATTTTATTCGAGCGAATGATCGATAAGGACACCGGTCTTGAGTTTCGCATTCCCTATGTCGTCAAAAAACGGGTCATGCTAACCGGAGATGTGTTGAGCGATGCGCGGGTCTCCATCGGTCAATTCAACGATTCGTATGTGTCCATCACATTTGACTCCAAAGGGGGGCAGGAATTCGAACGGATCACGGGCGAGAACGTCAAGAAACGCATGGCCGTCGTTCTTGATAACACCATCTACTCAGCGCCGGTTATCCAAGAACGTATCTCAGGGGGACGTGCGCAGATTACCGGGACTTTCACCACGCAGGAGGCCAATGATTTGGCGATCGTCTTACGAGCCGGCGCCTTGCCCGCTCCATTGAAGATCGTCCAAGATCTCACGGTCGGACCATCGCTCGGGCAAGATTCCATCGACAAAGGCGTCAGGGCGACCCTCATCGCCGGGATGATAGTGGTGATCTTCATGATCGTGTATTACCGCCTGTCCGGGCTTATCGCCGATTTTGCGTTGGTGCTGAACCTTGTCTGTCTCATGGGCGCGCTGTCGGCGTTGACCGCCACATTAACGCTCCCAGGCATCGCCGGTATCGTGTTGACGATTGGAATGGGAGTCGACTCGAACGTCTTGATTTTCGAGCGCATTCGTGAAGAGCTCCGTGGCGGAAAGGCCGTACGATCGGCAATCGACGCGGGTTATGACAAGGCGTTACTGACGATCGTCGACTCACACGTCACGACATTGATCACCGGAGTTGCTCTGTTTCTATTCGGCACCGGGCCTATTAAGGGGTTTGCCGTGACGTTGTGTCTCGGTATCGCCATCAATCTCTTCACGGCGTTGGTCGGGACGAAAGTGATTTTTGATGTGTTGTATCAGCGACAAAAAGTCGAAGCGCTGAGCATCTAGCCATGAAGCCGACGGCGATCAGTGTTCAAAGTGAGGCCCGAAGCGATCAAAAGGGAGCGCGCATGTTAGAGATTCTCGGGAAAACCAACATTGACTTCATGGGCAAGCGCAAGTTCTCGTTTCTCTTTTCAGGGATTATGGTCCTGCTCGGTCTCATCGCACTTGTCCAGATTGCGCGAGGTGCGGCTAATTTGGGTATCGACTTCGCGGGGGGGACGGCTGTCCAGCTGAAGTTCGAGCAGCCTATTCGAATTGATGAAGCGCGTAAGGCCTTGGAGACGAACGGTCTGAGCGACGCGGAGTTGCAGGAATTCGGACAGGACAACAAGCTGTTGATACGGGTGAAGGCCTCAACGACGATCGAAGAGAAGACGGCCGATCGTGTCATGGGAGTCTTCGCCAAAGAGTTCCCGAATAACAAATTCGTGGTGGACTCCACGACCGAGATCGGGCCGACCATCGGCAAGAAGCTTCAAGAAGATGCCCTCGTGGCTATCGTCATTTCATTTGCCGGGATTATTTTGTACATTGCGGCACGATTCGAACTCAGGTTCGGCGTAGCGGCTGCATTGGCGACGTTTCACGACGTCTTGGCCGTGGTCGGGGCGTTCTATATCTTAGACAAAGAAATTACGCTCCTGATCGTGACGGCGCTCTTGACATTAGCCGGCTACTCCTTAACCGACACCGTCGTCGTATTCGACCGGATCAGAGAAAATCTGAAGTTGCGGCGTCGAGAAAGCGAAGAAGCCACGATCAACGCGGCCATCAATCAGGTGTTGAGCCGTACGATCGTCACCAGTTTGACCGTTGTGCTCGTCCTGGTCCCATTGACCATGGCAGGGGGAGAAGTTCTGCATGATTTCTCACTTGCGCTGCTCTGGGGCGTGATTTTCGGCACCTATTCATCGGTATTCGTTGCCAGCCCACTCCTGCTCTTGTGGCCAGGAGCGCCGGGTCGACTCTTGAAACGCGGCTGAGCGAATGGTGGAATAGAGCGGTGCGCGTTGCTTGTCTCTCCCGTGTTGTCGGTGGTGCGTAGTCCATCGAGCGCGCCGCTTCGTCGACTTACAACGCGAACGCGTACTCTCAAGGAAACACCGTTCTCACGTCTCTGTGGTGTAGCCATGGCACTCTGGAGCCGGTCTTACAGCCTCCAGCAGAAGATCATCGCAGCGATCGTGTTGGTCGGTCTCCTGCCGCTGACCCTCCTGCTTGCCCTCATCTCTATAGAAGAGCGACGCGCCTTGCGAGAGTCGACGGGGGCGAATTTCAAAGAAGTGGCCATCGAAGCCGCCCGTCTGGTCGAACTACACATCACTCGAGGTATGAACGAAGCTCAACAACTCGCGACAACACCCTTCCTTCGGACCGCCGTCTCGGAGGCCAACCGAACGTACGAGGGCAAAGACGCTCAGAGTATTTCCGAAATCATCAAGGACTGGCAACAACGGTGGGGGCAGCGCGACAAGCGAAGCGAATTTCCGCACTTCGTCAACCGGATCGTGACCAACTACTTGATTCGATGGCACGAAATTCGAAAGTCAGACTATGTCGGCATTTTGGTCACTGACGGACAGGGAGCCTTGATCGTCAGTTCAATTCCTCAAGTAGAGTATTCCTATACCAAGACCGTCTGGTGGAAGGCTGTGATGAAAGGCGACGGTCAGCAGCCTTATGTGAGTGAAATTGCCTTCGAACCGTCGTTTGGGACTCACGTGGTCGTCGTGGCTGCTCCGATCTTGGATGATCGACGTCGGGCTGTGATCGGAGCTGTGACGATCCTGCTTCGGCGTGACACATTGTTCCAGTCCATCGCCGAGGGTTCCTTCGGCGTGACAGGCCATGCCATGCTGTTCGCCTCAGACGGGGGTGTGGTGATTTGCCCGGTCCTTGCCCCCGAGGCTCACTCGATCGATGCCGAACTGCTCAATACGTTGGGCGCTACGAAACCAGGATGGGCAGTGGCCGCCGATGATTCGCACGGGAATAAGCGCGCCTTGATCGGGTTTGCGCCGGTGCGATTTGCCGATCACCTCGCGACAGGCAGTCTCGGCGGGAAACGATGGATCACGCTGGTTCGTCAGGATGCAGCGGAAACGTTCGCTCCGCTGGGTGAGTTGGTGACCAAGATGCTGTTGCTCGGCTCGGTGGTGCTGATGGGCCTTGGAGGGATCGGAGTCATCGTTGCCCGCCGGATCGCGCGGCCGATTCGGCTGTTGCACGAGGGGGTGCAGCAGATTGGGAGCGGTCGCTTGGAGCAGCGGGTGGAGTTGAAGACCGGCGATGAAATCGAAGGACTTGCCCAGGCCTTCAATCAAATGGCGTCCAATCTGCAACGTTCGTTCGGGCAGCTGGAACAACGAATGATAGAGGTCCGGCAGTTGGAGGAAAAATATCGAGATCTGATCGAACATGCTCCGGAAATGATCTGCCAACTCGATCGAGGCGGCCGACTGGTGCATGTCAATAAGACCGGCCTCGACAAACTCGGCTATACCCTCGATGAGATGTTAGGGATGAAGCTATGGGATTGCGTCCAGAGTGGGCAAGAATCGCAGGTGTTGCACTTTCTGGAACGGCTCGTTGCCCACGGGCAAAGCTCGATGGAAACCGTGCTGTTGGCTAAAGATGGCCGGTTGATGGATGTAGAGGTTCATGGGACTGCACTGTTCGATCAAGAGCGAGGCGGGCTGATTCACTCGCGCGCGTTCGTTCGAGATGTGACTGAACGGCGTCGGTTAGAGCAGGAGATCCAGCGGTATACCGTTGGATTGGAACAGGCGGTGTCGGAACGGACACAGCAGCTGACGGTCTCTCAAGCCCGTTACAAGGCCTTGTTCGACTTTGTGGCTGATTCTGTTTTTATGGTGAGTGTAACGGGGGCCGTTGTCGCCGTGAACGAGCGGGAACAACAAGTATTGGGCTATGCCGAGTCGGAGATCGTCGGAAAAAATTTTCTCGACATCGTACCGGACGCGCACCACAGGGCTTTTGCGGGCTGGTTATGCGATGTCAGTACGGAGCAGCGGCAGGTCGCCACTCAGGAAATGACCGTGTATCACGCAGATCGCCATGAAGTTCCTGTGGAAATGGACCTGATCCGAGTGGGCGGGACCGAGCCATTGCTCGTGATGGTGCAGCTTCGCGATATTGCTGATCGGAAAAAGCTCGAGCGCCAACTGCACTCATACCGAGAAGATCTCGAATTAAAAGTAAGGGAGCGCACCAGAGAAATCGAAGAGACCAAGCAATACCTGGAAAATTTGCTCGAAAATGCCAACGACGTCATTTATACGCTCGATTTGGATCAACAGTTCACCTATGTCAACGGCAAGGTCACTGCTTGGGGGTATTGCAAAGATGATTTGATCGGCCGGCCGTATCTCTCGCTCCTTTCACGGCGTCATCGGGGACGGCGTCTCAAGAGTACATTGGATATCGGAGCCAAGCAGGTGTACGAGGTCGAAGTCGTGACTCGGCTGGGTGAAGTGCGCACCGTCATGGTCAGTGTCTCTCCCCTTCAAGGGGCCGACGGGGAGATCCTTGGAGTGCTTGGTATTGCGCGTGATATGACGGAGACCAAGAAGCTGGAGCGACAGATTCGTAATGCGGAAAAACTGGCCTCCATCGGCCAACTGGCGGCGGGGGTGGCTCATGAGATCAACAATCCGCTGGGGGGGATCCTCAATTGTCTCTACAACCTTCGAAAAGGGCCCCTCTCCCCGGCACGCCAAGAGGAATACTGGGCCTCCATGGAACATGGTGTCCGACGTGTTCAAAAGATCGTTCGGCAGTTGCTCGATTTTTCACAGCAGCATGAACCGGCATTCAACCCGGCCGATATCAATCGAATCGTCGACCAGGTACTGGGGCTGACCGCCCATCTCTTTGTTCCCAATCGGATTCGCTTGGAAACATTCCCGGGCAATGGCTTGCCCAACGTCATGGTTGATCGCCATATGATCGAACAGGTCTTGATGAACTTGATCTTGAACGCCGTACAAGCCATGAAAAACGGCGGAGTGTTGACGCTCAGGACATCCGTGGCCGAGGGCGTCTGTCGGGTCGAGGTGAAGGATACGGGCTCCGGCATTCCTGCATCAGTTCTCCCGCGGGTCTTTGATCCCTTCTTCACGACCAAAGGGGAAGGGGAGGGTACAGGGCTGGGGCTCTCGGTCAATCTCGGCATCATGGAACGGCATGGCGGAAACATTTTGGTCGAGAGCGAGGCCGGGAAGGGAACGACCTTCACCCTGTGTCTGCCCGTGTCACGAGAGCGTACTTTTGCGGAGAAAGAAGCATGAAAGGATTGACCATTCTGCTGGTCGACGATGAGCCCTTGATGCGCCTTTCCATGATGGATGCATTGGAGGCTGTCGGCTGCGATGTCCGAGCGGTACCGACCGGTACGGAAGGGATCGAAGCGATTCGAGAAAAGACATTTGACTTGGTGATCACCGATCTCCGGTTACCGGGTGTGGATGGGCTGACTGTGCTCCAGACGGCCAAAGGCAAGGAATCCCAGACCGAGGTGCTCGTGATTACCGCGCATGGATCGGTAGAAACCGCTGTTGAAGCCATGAAACTGGGAGCGTTTGACTACATCACGAAGCCATTCCAGATGGATGAATTGCTCCTGATCGTTGAGCGAGTCGGCAGCATGATCGCGCTCCGCCGGGAAAATCAGGATCTCAAACACCAGCTCGAAGACAAGTTCTGTTTCAACGGCATTTTAGGGGCGAACAGTCAGATGCGTGCCGTGCTGGACAAGATCAAGCTCGTGGCTGAGACCGATTCCACGGTCCTGATCGTCGGGGAGAGCGGAACGGGCAAGGAACTTGTCGCCAATGCGCTGCACCAGAACAGCCCGCGGAAAGGGTATCCGCTGATCAAAGTCAGCTGCGCCGCGTTACCGGAGACGCTGCTGGAAGCGGAACTCTTCGGCCACGAGAAAGGCGCCTTTACTGGTGCCCTGCGCCAGCGTCGGGGACGATTCGAACTGGCGAATCGAGGGACCTTGTTCCTTGACGAAATCGGAGAAATCTCGCCTGTGGTGCAGGTGAAACTCTTGCGCGTCCTGCAGGAGCGTACTTTTGAACGCGTCGGGAGCAATGAGCCGGTCGAAACGGATGTGCGGCTCGTGTGCGCCACACAGAAAGACTTACGCAAAGAGGTGATTCAGGGCCGGTTCCGTGAAGATCTCTTTTACCGGCTCAACGTCGTACCGATCGCCGTTCCACCGCTCAGGCAACGGCAAGAAGACATTATGGTGATCGCCGATCATGTTCTCGAAGCATGCTCGCTCAAACTGAACAAGCAACTGAGCGGGTTTTCTCAGCAAGCGCGTGAATTGTTGCTTCGCTCTTCGTATCCGGGGAATGTGCGGGAGTTGGAAAATATGGTCGAGCGAGCTGTGGCTCTTGGGCGAGATCGGGCAGCGGTTCAACCGGCCGACCTCTGTGGATTTCAAGCCTGTCCCTACCTGGGGGGCGTCCAACAAGAATCCTGCGGTTTCTGTAGTGAAGGGTTGACGGGAGGGAAAAAAAAGAAAGATGCGGCCCTGACCTCGCTCGCCGCTGCGCGAGAAAGTTTTGAGAAAGACTACATCGTCTCCGTATTGGAACGTGCCGATGGAAGCCGCACGACCGCTTCTAGAATCTTGGGATTGTCCAGGAAAGCCTTGTGGGAAAAATGCAAACGCTATGGTATTCCGTCGGCACACAGCAACGCCGAGGATGAAAGCTAAAGGCCGCTCATCCTTGTACCAATAAGATTCCACGTTGTCGCACGGTCGTGAGGACGGGCGGCGTGTGAAAGGATGTCATTTATCGAATAGAGGAGGGATCATGAATGTTTGGCGCCAAGTTATCATTATCTCGTTGGGCCTCGTTCTCCTTGTGGGCGTCGCGTATGCCGCCGAGCCCGCCGAAGTGAAAAAGTTCGTCAACGCCCGAATCGAGATCGGTGAGATGATGACGAACTATTTCAAAGGTGGCCAGAGCTATGGGGAGGGACAGCGTCCGTCCCAGGAGCAAATGCGACAAATGGGAACAGACATCACGACCAAGCTGACGGCGCTTCTCGCCAAGCACGATTTGACGCTCGATGAATATCGCAAGCGCAGCCCGGATGTTTTTGCGGACGATGCGGCGGTCAAACGCTATCTCAGCGAGCATCCGGACCTCAAACAACGTTACGAGGCGCTTCCACTCGATCGAATGGGGCGGGGCGGCAGTACGGGGCGGGGGTATTAAGCCCGATAGCATCGTCTCGTGAGTCCGAAACAGCTCAATTCCCTGGTGATGATCCTTTCTGAGGAAATCCAAGAAAGAAGGCCGCTTACCTATGGAATATACCCATCTTGGTCGGTCTGGAGTGAAAGTCAGTCGGCTCTGTCTAGGCACGATGAATTTCGGGCCGCAGACGAGCGAGCCGGACAGCTTCGCTCTGATGGATCGGGCACTGGAGCTCGGCATCAATTTTTTTGATACGGCGAACGTGTACGGCTGGAAGCTCGGTGAAGGCTGGACAGAGGAGATCATCGGCCATTGGTTCGCACAAGGGGGAGGTCGTCGAGAGAAGGTGGTGCTGGCGACGAAGGTGTATGGTCGCATGGGCGAATGGCCGAATCAGTCGCGCCTCTCGGCCGTGCACATCAAGCGAGCGTGCGAGGACAGTCTTCGGCGGTTGAAAACAGACTGGATCGATGTGTATCAAATGCATCATGTCGATCGGGAAACACCGTGGGAAGAAATCTGGCAAGCGATGGAGCAGTTAGTCAGGGAAGGCAAAGTGGTCTATGTGGGCAGCAGCAATTTCGCCGGTTGGCACCTGGCCCAGGCGCAGGAAGCAGCGCGTAGCCGTCATTTTTTGGGACTGGTGTCGGAACAAAGTCTGTATAACCTCAATGAGCGTACGATTGAACTGGAAGTCATTCCTGCCTGTGAGGCCTATGGCATCGGTCTGATTCCGTGGAGTCCGCTGGGAAGGGGCCTCTTAGCCGGGGTTCTGCAATCCGTAGACGGTGGGCGTCGCGCGAATGAGGACCTGAAGAAAGAGGTGGCTCAGTCCCGTTCCAAATTGGAAGCTTACGAGGGGCTGTGCGCACGGATCGGTGAAAGCCCGGCAACCGTCGCGCTTGCCTGGCTGTTGCACCAACGAGCCGTCACGTCACCCATTATCGGTCCTCGCACGATGGAACAGCTGGAAGGGGCCATGAGGGCGTTGAGTCTTTCCCTGAGCAACGACATCTTGAAGCAGCTCGACGAGCTCTTTCCCGGTCCCGGTGGAACCGCGCCGGAATCCTACGCTTGGTAACAGCGGATCAATTGAAGTCATGCTACAAGAACTTGATGCTCGAAACGATATCTCCTCACGCGGCCGTCTTGTGAAAGTTTCGAACGGTAGCCTTACTCAAGCCGCTGCAAAGATTTGCCCACTATGCGACACCGCGTCGTGGAGTTAGTAGACTGCGTGAGAGATTCTGCACGTCGCAGCTCTGTCAGTGCGGGGTAGTGTCTGCTGCACGGCCGCTGTCGGTTTCCTCGGGTGGTTGAGGATACAGCTGCGCGAATCGTTCGATCAGGGGCTTGGCTTCGGGCGTGCTGGTGCGTGTCGGCTCGCTGGGCGCATGGTCCCAGGCCAAGGTTTGAATCCCAGCCTCCGTGAGCACCACGCGTATAGTCTCTACCATCGCCTCGACGGTGAGCTCGGTCCAGGGTCGGAGATCCAGGACCCGATCCTCCAGTCTGCGGGGTGGAGGGCTGTCATGAATGAGCGTCCAGCACCGATTGAAAATCGTGGCGCGGAGGGCCTCTGAGATATTGAGCGCAGTCAGACGAGACGTACAGAGCGCCGTCACTAACAGGACGAACTGAAGGTCCGGCATCTCGGAGCGATGGATATCGAGTGTTTGCATGATCGATGGCCTCCCACCTGAGACGCCGGAAAGGCTTTCAGCGATGACGACGCCTCGGTTACGGATGGTTGAGACTTACGCGTCAGCGTAGAAGTCGAAGAACGCGTCGATGCTGTCGAGTAACTGCGCCTTGATTTCATCCTCCGCCGTGCCGTTCATCACGTGCAGCGTCATGCTGCCGACCGAGCCATTGGGCACGAGAATGGGCACGCGCGGGTGGGTGAGCTCGCGTGCCGTGCCTTGATCCAGCCGCAAGCCATAACTCAGTGCATAGCGAGGCGTCGCAATGGTGTCAGTTGATGGCATGTCCGTCATGATCCCCCTCCTCTCAGATCGTCGACAGGGCTTTTCGGCTGAGGGGTGGAAGATTCGAGCGGGTCGTATGGGACTTCTCTGGAATCCTCCACCCATGTGATTACACCTGTGTGACCGCCACAGCCGCCTTCGGAAGAAACTCCTTATAGCCGTACCGCTCGGCAAGGTAGGCCTTGGCTTCCTCGCTGACGTACTCGGTAAATTTGTATCGATCGTCCTCGACGGCCTTGGCATCTTCCATGACCTTGTCGGTCGGGATCGCATACTCGATATTGCAGGACGTATAGGCCTGGATATAGGTCGGTCCGACCTCGCGAGCGATCAGCACGGCTTTCTTGATGCAACTTTCCACTCGGCGCGGATTATTCGGCACGACGGTGGCGATGTAGGAGCAGCCGGCGATTTTCGCCATGGCGACCATGTCCATTTTCTCGAACTTCTTGCCGAGCGGGGCCATCTTGAGCACCGCGCCTCTGGTCGTCATGCCGCTCTCTTGTCCGCCGGTATTCCCGTAGACTTCGTTGTCCAGCATGATCGTCGTGAACCGCTCTTTCCGGAACCAGGAATGGAGGACTTGCTGGAATCCGATGTCGGCGGTGCCGCCGTCACCGGCCATCACGACGACATCCTTAGGCTTATCGCCGAAACGAATCCGCAATCCGCGCGACAATCCACTGGCGACGCCGTTCTGGTCCCCATAGTTGCCGTACACGAATGGAATCGCCGCTTGTGAAATCGCCAGCCGGCCGCAGCCTGCCGTCCCGACTGTAATCGTGTCTTCGGGATTCGGGAACGCGACGATGGCGAGCCGGATGAACAGGGTCATCGCACAGCCGGCGCACATGGGATGCTCCTCAAGGATTTCTTTAAAGTTGCCCATCTGCGACACGGTCGTCTTCTTTCCGAAAGGCCCGTGCTCCACCATGTCCCGATATTCTTTTGGCATGAAGGTGTCGAATCCTGGGGTGAACTTTATATAATCGAGACTCATCTGGCACCTCGCTTTCGTTGCTGTCCGCAGTTGCGGTGGTGTGTATATCTCTTGCAGAGTCAATGGCGTTGCCGTGACCTTCTTCTTCGCCTTGGCGGCGACTTCGGCGAGCAACGCCTTCGCCGGTTACTGACATGCTTCCTAAACGCTTGTCTGGTTGTTCCTTCCTGGTGCGACTGAGTACACTCATCCACCGCGTCCCGCCAGCACTCCGGATCGCATCCCGATCGTCTTCTTGACTTCCTCTACGATCACTTCCGGCGGCAAGGTCATGCCGCCGCAAACGCGCGGTCCGGCGACGACCCGCTCGCTGTTGGGGATCGAGGCTTTGATTTCTTTGGCCATCCATCCGATGACATTGAACTCAGGCACGATGATGTGCGAGGCATGCTTGGTCGCTTCGCGAAGTTCTTCTTCCGGCCATGGGCGCAGGGTCTTGATCTTGACGAGTCCAACGCGCACCCCCTCATCGGCCAGCAGGCGCATGGCTTCTCGCCCCTGGGAAACGGCGGTTCCCGAGGAGATAATGAGGATGTCGGCATCGCCGTCTTCGATATCGATCAACCCGTCCAGCCAGGCGATGGTGTGCTTGCGCGACCGTTCCGCGGCGGCCCAGACTTCCTGTTGCCAGCTCGCGTGCGTGGCATAGCTGATGTAGTTGCTCTTCATCACGAAGGGGTCGCGCATCATCCGGACCGGTGGACACTCCATATCCATGCAGGGAACCGGCGAGCGATAGGGATCATAAGGCGGCAAGCACATCTCGGCTGGAGTCAGGCCGACGACGTCCTTTGTATGGGTCACGAAGAAGCCGTCGCAACAGAGGGCCAATGGCAAATGCACATCCGGTTCTTCCGACACCATGTAGCCCTTGAGGATCCAGTCGTAGAAATCCTGTGCGGTTTCCGCATGCCAGACGAGCATGCCCGTATTCATGAGGTAGGCGATCTCGATTGTGTCCGGCTGGATCGACAGGGGAGAATTGATGCCGCGGCAGGTCACGATACATTGGATCGGCAATCGGGCTCCGGCCCACATCGGAAAGTTTTCCATGGCCCGCATAGTGCCCGGTCCGGCGGTCGTCGTGAAGACACGGGCTCCGCCAAAGGCGGCGCCGGCGCACTGGGACATGACCGCAAATTCACTTTCCCCACGGAAATAATCGCCGATATAGCCCTCGGCAAAGAGCTCGCCGCACAGGGCGGCTGCCTCGCTCTGGGGTGTGATGGGATAGGCCACCATCACATCGACGTTGGCGCGTCTGACGGCTTCCTTAATGACTTCGCTGCCGGTAAAAAACGACGGCGTGCGAGGCGCGTCGTTCATCATGATGCGTGGATCGGTGATGACTTGACCCTTCTTTGTCTTGGTTCCGATGATGGCTGTGCTGTCCATAGCTTGCTCCCTTCCTGTCGACGTTGGTGACCGGCGATCCGGCGCACCGTGTGAGGACGTTATGCGCTGAATGAACTGCCGCACCCACAGGTCGTCTTGGCTTGTGGGTTCTTAATCGCAAAGCCGGAGCCTTGCACGCTGTCCAGGTAGTCGACTTCGCAGCCAGCCAGCAACGGGGCGCTCTGGGAGTCCATGATGACCTTGACGTCACCTTTCTCGATCACCGTATCGTCTTCTCCCATGACGGACTCGAAGGCCATCCCGTACTGGTAGCCATGGCACCCTCCGCCTTTGACGAATACGCGTAGGCCGACCGTGTCTTTCTCTTCCAATATGAGTTCTCGGATTTTGTCTTCTGCCGTCGGTGTGATGGTAATCATGGCGCTGCTCCTTTTCTGCATTAACAGACCTGATCGATAGACCTCGGCTCCAGTCCTGTGCGGAGTACCTCTGCCACCCCAAGCGACCATGGCTCTTGGACAAAGGATGTCTACACAGGTATTTCGGGAACATTCGGCGCAAAAGCGGCGGAGACCAGGGAATCGGTCGCGCAAGAGAGGGAGAAACAGTGAGGCGCGAGGATGGGACGGTCGGCGTGGCTCAATACGTCATAACATCACCCTGGGCGCATTCAGCGCCGGAGTCAAGCGCTATTAAGGGGAAGGGGAGGTAAAAGAACGGTGTCGGAGACATTCATCCGTCTACTGCTGCATTCTTTCACTGCAACGTGCCAGTATCGTTGAACTATTCAGGCCCGCATTGAAGCTCAAACTTGATCTGACGTTTGGTGTCGGATTGGATCGAGAGTTTCGGTTGAGAAACGGCAAGGTTGGCTGTCTACGATGGCTGCTATTGGCCAAGTGCAGAAGTGCGGCGTCGAGATCGCACCGTCATAAAGCAGTCCTCAGTCCTGCCGCATTGACGTTTGAGCTAAGGGGCGACTACCGCAGGACGACGCTGGACCAGAACGAAATGAAGCACAGCGGCGGCATGCCGTTGGCGCTGCGCTTGAGCGAAGCGTTAGGCGTCTTTGCGTGACTGCATCTTGACGTTGGCCCACTGCCAATGAATCGGCACCGCCTTGAAGTCAGAAAGGTTCGAAGAGATGACATTTCGAATCTCCGTATCGAGTAAGGCAACGTTCTTCCGTAGGTGCTCGACATCCGTTGTGTTGAGTTCGAATGAAAAAGTGGACTCCAGAAGTGTGAACTTCTGAGGCGATGTTGGGCGCAGCGTCAGTTCGTAACGACCGGGCTTCCAGGTAAACCACTTCTGACGGCCATCGACGACAGCAAAATACTCCTTACTCAAGAGTACTTCCGGAACGAAGCTGTCAGGTGACTTCTGCTTCAGGAAGTTGAACTGCGTGGCAAGTGCGCGGGTGTTCTCGCCGTCCACTTGGTGAAAGCGTGGCTCTTGGAACCTGACAAACTTTTCAAGCAACGCCTGAACGACGACCTTGATCGCGATCGGCGATTGATCCTTGCTGACGAGCTGCCTGTTTCCTGCGGAGTCAGTGATCTCACTGAACGTTTCGCCTAGTCCAGCCCAGCGAAACAACCGTGTCTCGCCATCCTCGTGGCGTAGAGACAGTTCCAGTCCGTCAACGATCAAGTCGCGGTTTTCGACAAGGAAGGCCATTCTGATGTTAAAGAGTGGCCCGTACAGAGTGGCCCGTACGTTGTGCAGCCAACCTCCCCAAACTGGTCCGGAATAATCCGGAGCTTCGGCTTGATGACAGCACGATAGATCCATACCGCAATCTGAGGCAGCCATGCTGCTGCCCCGATGTAAGCGGCGATTTCTTCAGGCTTCATACACAGGGTATGGTGAACAAGACGCCTAACAATGTTTAGGCGGATCCATCCATAAGAACCCGATCCGCCATGTTCTATCCGCGTAACACACCTTCAATAATCGCAAACAATATCCCATCATCGACGGTGGCGCAATGAGTCACGGCCCATCGACCATGCATCACGGGGTCTTATGCGGATCAGCGTAAGCCCTCTTTGAGAAGGTTCATATCCCAAGCCCACTGCAAAGCAAACGCCCGCTCGCCTCACTGAGACGTTCTTGGGTGGGACTAGACCTAGCGAACCTCTCATAGATAGGAAAGGGCTCATATTTCGTACGCAATATATAGTGCTTGACTCCTATCCTCATTGCGCCCAGGGTGATGCTGTCAGGTGTGAAGCCCCGCTGGCTGTCCTATCTCTCGCGCTTCCTGACCATTCCCAGCGTGACCGATTCTCCAGTCTCCGCCGCGTTTACATCACGGTCTCTCTGACTCGCTGCTTGTCTGACGCTATGGCCTGTTGATGATGGAGGAGACCAGGACGCTGGCCATGCCGCAGAGAACTTATCGACTCACATCCGCATTCCATCAGAGGGGGAGCAACCATGCTCTACTACGCGTTGATGTTCCTGGTCGTCGGCTTGATGGCCGGCGCGCTGAATCTCGCTGGGGTCTCGACCGTCGCGGTTCAGATTTCGTGGGTGCTGTTCTTAGTCGGGATTGTGTTGCTGGTGATTCATTGGATCACGGGGCGCACCACGCGAACGGTGTGACCGAAGGTGACGGGTTATCTGGCGGTTCTCAGCATGAGGACCCGGCCCCCAGGTCAATCTCAATTAGAAATAAGGAGGACAATGCGATGAATGCTGAGCAACTCAAAGGAAAATGGATGCAGTTCAAAGGCGAACTGAAAGAGAAGTGGGGCAAGTTTACGGACAATGATCTCCAGGAGATCGGAGGGAACTACGACAAATTTGTCGGCAAAGTCCAGGAACGCTATGGCGATAAAAAGCGTGAGCTGATGAAGTGGGCGGATCAGTGGTACCACAAGGCTCCGCTGGACAAGACGGGGAAAAAGATCCAGTGATCGGAAGCGATCGATGAGAGACGTCTTACTAAACAACTCACAGTTATGAACGCGGCAACGAGAGGAGGTGTGCGATGAGCAAGGAAAGAGCTTCAACTCAAGCGACGCCGACCATGTCGGTCGGCACGCCCAGGATCAGTTCACCCGGTGGGAAGACTGGTCCTGCTCGGCAGGCATCGAGGGAAGTGTGGGCGCACGACCGCATTGCGCGGCTGGCCTACGAATTATATGAAAAATGAGGCCGGCAAGAAGGCCGGGCCTTAGAGGACTGGTTGAATGCGGGACGGAACCTGGTTAGCGCACCAGATCAATCATGACAGGAACCATGAGAGTGTGAAACGTTCACTTCTTATGATGACAAGGAGATGAGGCCATGAACACAATCTTACGCTGGGATCCTACGAGCAGAACTCGATGGAATCCTTTCAAGGATCGGGATGAACTGGAAAGCCGCTTGGCGATGCTGTTTGCCGGTCGGGAGGCGACGGGCAACGGAGGCAAGGAAGCCCTGACGGTGACCCAATGGGCGCCGCTGGTGGACATTACAGAGGATGAGAAGGAATACCTCATCAAGGCCGAATTGCCGGACATGAAGAAAGAGAACGTGCGCCTCACGGTAGAGAACGATGTCCTGACGATTTCCGGCGAGCGGAAATTCGAGAAGGAAGAAAAGAGTAAAAAATATCACCGGGTCGAACGTGCCTATGGGAGCTTCGTGCGCAGCTTCTCACTTCCGGAGGATGCGGATGGGAGCGAGGTGACCGCGGACTTCAAAGACGGGATGCTTCACGTGCATCTTCCGAAATCCGTGCAAGCGAAACCGAAAGCCATCGAGATCAGGGTGGGCTAGTGTTGCGTTGATCGAGGAGAGGAGGGGCGTCAGTGAAGGCATTCTTACGCATAGCGATGCTGGAATCTTCCTGACGCTCCGTGCACGTCTTGTCCCTCGTCCCTCGATGCTGCGAACGGTCATGAAAAACATTGAGATGTTCGTTGCGGGCACGTTGTTGATGATCACAGTGGATCTCGCATGACGATTCCAAATCTAGTGTCGCGCCCGCCATTCGGCCTGGTCTTGAGAACTTAGTCCCTGGATCCTTTTCACCGTTTAATGGGGCCATCTTTCTTCTTCTCAGCCCTTGACAGATACGAAATCTCGTTCCTGATGCCGAGAGCACCAATCCCCAGAACAGTGTTGAACCTGTGGATAGTGAGTGGAATGGGGGCGATAGCAAAGGTGCGAGCGAGGGTGAGTGAGTCATGTCAAGAACTCTTTCCTAGGAATATGCAAAAAAGTGAGGAACGCATTCTTGAGCCACAATTACTTGTGGGTCTGACTCTATGGGGCGGATGCCTAAAAAATAGGCGATTCGATAAATATGCGCGCCATTCGCACCATCTTTCTTGCAAAAAGCAACTTGTTCACATGGTTATCCACAGAAGATGGGGAGTGGGAACTTTCATGCCAATTTCGTAGATGGTTCGTTTTCCGTGGAATTGAGCTATGAATGAGAGATAAAGAGAGGTAGAGCAAAACGGTTGTCAGGCATAAGAGGGTGCGTGACCCGGCTT
>JAICWG010000024.1 GCA_025934915.1 Nitrospira sp. | reverse complement strand
CTGCCAGCGACACCCCGATTGCCGCACAGGGATGATGCCGCTGATGATCCGCCGGTCGTCTTTGCGCGTGGGCCCTGTTTGTTTCTTCGGAAGATGTTGCTCAAGAACCGACCGTTGCAGGTCGTCCAGCCAGAACCGTTTGTTCGATTTTGCTTTCTGCATGGTCATGCAACGCCTCCCTCGTTGGCACAACCATTGACTCATCAACGGCTTGTCAACTCAATAATTGAGTTTGGACCCTAGCAGTGAGGTGAGTATGCAGCTCCGGTGTAGTCCCAGAATTTACGTGCGATATCTCGCGAGTGTGCAGACAGACAACGGCACTGGTGAAGGAACTTTCTTCGATCTCTCTGCGACAGGCTGCAGAATGCAAAGCAACATAGCCCTGGCTCCCGGGAGCTACCTCGCGCTGCACATCGATGCTCCTGAAACAGAATCTCCGCTAGCTGTCGAAGTCTCCGTCGTGCGATGGCACAAGGACAACCAGTTCGGCATCGAGTTTCTTCGCTATGCCAAAGGCGATCGTGAGCGAGTTACAGACCTGGTCGAAGGTTGCGAAGCCCCTGCCATTTCCAATCACGCTGAGCATGAAGAACTGGCACTCAGTACCACCGCCGCGTAAGCGCCTTCTCCCAAGAATCATTTCCCAACACGTTCGTGAAGGCCGAGTCCGCTTCAACTGTTTGTTAGACGGCAACGGCATAATTTATTCGCGCGATCCAGGACTCCCTCTAAGGTAGTGAGGCTCCGCGCCGTCCATTGGGAATTAGTCTGTTCTGCAACTACTCTAGATACGACCTCCAACCACCTTCTCGCATTCTGTTGTCGAGTCGGCCACGTTCGGTGATTCGATCGCGCTTCCACGCTGCAATCGTGCTGGGATCAATCGGACGGATAGTCTCCACAGCATTTCGCATCGTATCTTCCGATACGGCTGTCCAAATTGCTCCATCGTCCTCGCAAAGAATCGCCGCGGCTTGTGTCGGCTGCTGCGTGCTAGTCTCGATCACAAGATTGCCGGCGTGACGAAAGAACCCCGTGACCCGGGTGTCGAACAGGTATTGCCCGTCCCTCTTCCATATACTCCGCCTGCGGCCGGCATGGCCATCCGATCAGGGGCTCCACGCGCGAGGAATCCAATGGATGAGTTTGTCGCCTACTTCCGGAACGCCGTCCGGTCGATGTCAGGCGAGGATTGCTGCGGCTGTTAAATGCTGAGGAAGAAGATCTCGGGACGCTTTTAGCCGATTACAGGGATGAGTGCTGTTTCATGTCGCAACGAATCCTGCTGCGCGCGCTGCGCTGTTGAATGCCTCGCACAAGTCAAGAAGCCACGTCAGAAGCTGCGTACTGCTCGGTGATCGGGAAATTGGCCAGGCGGCTTCGACCGGATTGAAGGCTAGGCTGGGCTTCCCTACCAAAGAGGAATTGTTCAACCCGACCTGCATTGCTACTGTCCTCGCGACCAAACCGGATGTCGAGATGGTCATCAAGGTCTGCAAGACATTACTGAGTCCTTCGCATACGGCGAGTGGCAAATCTATCAAGTGCCATTGAGCTGGTTCAGTAACGCACTAGGAGGGGCATGATGCGCGTTTGAGCAGTATGGTTTATTGTGCTCGGTCTTGCCGGTCTATTATCCTGCAATGCCGAACAGGCAGCCGAAGACCTGTCGAAAAAAACCACCCTGCAGGAGCCCAAACCCACCAGCCCTCCCTTCCCTGCCAATGTCTTCAGCCGCATGTTTCCAGAGTCGCCGCCTTTTGTGCCCTCGACCGATGAGGCCCGAGAACAGGCTAAAAAGCTCGGCGTGAAAGGAGGCCTCCTCGATGCCCTGGACGGTCAGCCTAACGGAAACAATCCCGATAATCCGAACATGACGGAAGGAGTGACATTCATCGGTCAGTTCTTGGATCACGATCTCACACTCGCCTTGAAGGCGCCGCTGCTCGAGCAAACGCAGCCCGGGCAGACGACGAATTTTCGTACTGTCAAATTTGATCTCGACAGCGTGTACGGAGGGGGGCCTGATGGGTCGCCTGAACTGTACGATACCAGTTCGGGTGATATCAAATTCCGCGTCGAGGCCATCCCTGGATCCGAGCAAGTCTCCAAGAAACGCGCGGGGCGATTCGACCTCCCGCGCGATCAAAAAAACAACGCGATCCTTGGAGACAGCCGGAACGATGAAAATGTCGTCATCAGTCAATTCCACCTGGCAATGCTGAAGTTTCACAACGCCGTGGTCGATCGATTGCGCGCTGATTCGGGACAGGCAAATCGTTCGACCCGAGATATTTTCGAGGAAACGCGGCGCCAGGTTCAATGGCACTACCAATGGATCATTCTCAATGAATATTTACCGTTGACGATCGGGCAGAATCGGGTGGATGAGATCTTGCAGAACGGGCCGCGTTTCTACAGGCTCCAAGATTCCCAGTTCCGCAATTCGAACGGCGATCTGCTGATCCCGGTGGAATTTGCGGTGGGCGCATACCGTTCGGCCATTCGCAAGTTCGTCCCACTTATCAGTTGAATTTTGGACCGGATGCAGGGCCGCCGGTCGTTCTGTCCATGTTCGACGATTCGGTCGATCCGAACGATCCCGCTCCTAAAGACCTGCGCGGCGTCAAACGGGCTCCACGTCGATTCATCGACTGGCAGACCTTCTTCAAGTTCAATCCCGACATCTCCGCGCCCAACAAGAAGATCGACACCAAACTGTCGAGTCCGCTGATGCTCCTGCCGGGGTCACGCGGAGCGGCATCCGGTTTGCCGACGGATGGAATCCAGTCGCTGGCCTCTCGCAACCTCATGAGGCACGTCAATTTTGGTGTTCCGTCAGGGCAAGCGATTGCCCGAGTGATGGGAATTCAGGTGCTGACTCCCGAACAACTGGCCGAACTGGCCCCCTTCGGCATGGACCGAAGCACCCCGCTCTGGTATTACGTCCTGAAGGAGGCGGAAGTACTCGAGAACGGCTTGCGCTTGGGGCCGGTCGGAAACCGGATCGTCGGGGAGGTGTTCATCGGCATACTCAAAGCCGACAAGGACTCGTATCTCGTTGTCGATAAGAACTGGAAACCGACCTTGCCGTCGGCAAAAGCTGGAGATTTCGAGATCACTGATCTGCTGACCTTCGCCGGAGTCGTTCATCCGATGAACTAGATCGGCCGCAAAGATATAGTCTAAACATGGGATCACGTCTTGTTTTGTGCATTCCGTTGAGCGAATCATATTCCTTAAGCTTACCCGCCTACGGCACGCTCCACGACCTCATTGCGCACAGCGAATATACTGCAATTCAGTTTCGCCTCTCCCATAAGTTTGGTCAAGGCATCGAGCTGGGAGAGGAGAGCTGACTGGTTTTCCAATGGACGCTAGATCGGAAAAACGAACACATTCTACTTTTTCATATCAACCCATCCTGAGCTGGAAGGGATGAGCACGGAGGCAATCGCCAAGGCGATCACGGCTACGATGATCCCATCGCATCCCATTCTTCCCTGCTGATGCACCGCCTTGGTTTCAAAGCGTCAGTTGTGCAGGCAAGCTGCAACGCCCCTCCACCCAAGCCATGCGTTGAGCCAGCGTCGCCATCGGTATAGCCCAAAGCAGCTTTGATCCCTGGCGTCCCAATGCTCCGCTTGCTCCCCCTTTGAAGGGCTTTCACGTTTGCTTCCATACCAGAGATCCCATTTTCGTCTGATGATCGCCTCCAGCTCCTTAGCATCTGTCCACCCTCGTAAGCAGTCCTGCTATATGCTCGTGGAGATGAGACGGTATCCAAAAATGATATGATGAGGCAATGGTGGAAGCGCAATATCCATCGCGATACTTTCATCGTCGCTACAGAATGTGATTAAATAGGAATGCTCACCGGATGGAGCGGCGGCGATGCCGCGATCGGATTCTTCAGCGGGAGGTGCGGTGGCTCATCCCTGCTTCGGACTGGTGGGTCTTCTGTTGGCGGTAACCTGGCCTAACGCTCTCATGCAGGCAGAGGCACTTGCGGAAACCAATCCGGTTCAACGAGAGAATGCTCGACCCGGCACGACAGAGTGGCGCCTGACCAGTCCGGCGCTGCATCGCGAGATCGAGGGCTATGCCTCACTCACCAGCGTCAATCGAGGGCACCCGATCAAACTCTACATCCATACGCGGGACCGCTTTTACAGGCTCGAGGTCTATCGGATGGGGTGGTATGGCGGCGACGGCGCGAGGCTGATGCATGGCCCTGTGACCCTCTCAGGCATCTCTCAACCGATGCCGTCGATGGATGTTCAGACCGGACTCGTTGAATGTGCGTGGCAGGATCCGTACGTCCTTGTGGTCGGAAGCGAGTCCGATCGGGAAGCATGGGTCAGCGGCATCTATCTCGCCAAACTGACGGCGGGGACCAGCGGGGCGCAAGCCTACATCATTTTTGTCGTACGAGATGAGACGCGCCCTTCTGACTTTCTCTTCCAATCCAGCATCACGACCTATCAAGCCTATAATAATTGGGGCGGCAAATCCCTCTACGACTTCAACAGCACAGGGAGTCGGCGTGCTCACAAGGTGTCGTTTAACCGACCCTATGCCATCAGCAGCAATCCCGCCGCCGCCTATGGCAACGGCGCCGGCGACTTTTTGACCAATAATGCCGTGCCCCCGACAGATGCATCCTCGCCCTCGGGCTGGGAATACAATATGGTACGATGGTTAGAAAAGGAAGGCCATGATGTCACCTATAGCACAAGTGTTGATACCCATACGAACGCCCGGATCCTAGACCGCCATAAAGGCTGGCTCTCCATCGGGCATGACGAATATTGGACGTGGCAGATGCGCGCGCATGTTGAAGGTGGACGCGACCGCGGCCTGCACCTCGCGTTTTTTTCGGGGAACGTGTGCTATTGGCAGATCCGATTGGAGCCCAGTGCACTCACAGGTGAGCAGGATCACACAATCGTCTCGTACAAAGACGATGCTCCGACACGCGATCCCTATGCTCAGGAGGAGTGGGAAAAACGACATCTCATGACGGTGCGTTGGCGGGATGAACCGGTCAACCGGCCTGAGGAGTCGTTGATCGGCGTGATGTATGACGGCAATCCGGTTGACGCTGATATTGTTATTATCAAACCCGACCACTGGACCATGATCGGTACGGAACTTCATCCCGGAGACCGCTTACCGCGACTCTTGGGCTATGAGGCTGACCGAGTCTTCGGAAGCGCACCACCAGGCACCACGATTCTCGCGGAATCCCCATATACCTTCGAGAGTCAGCCCCATCTGGCCCACATGACGATCTATACCCTTCATAATGGGGCGACGGTGTTCGCGGCCGGTACCATTCAATGGAGTTGGGGGCTTGATGATTTCAACGTGCCGGAGCTGCGCAAGTCCAGTCTCAATCAGAACGTTCAACAGATCACAAAAAATGTCCTTGCACGGTTTCGACAAGGCGCATCGCCACGTTCACAGTAGTCGCATGCAGCGGGCAGTGTGGTGCGCAATCGTCAGTAACGGCCCTCTCCGGAGAGAGACCTGCCATGAAAATCGCTCAATTGGTCCATTTAAGCGTGAGTGTGCCTCCCGAAACGTATGGAGGGACGGAACGGGTGGTCTTCCACCTCGTGGAAGAACTGGTTCGGCTCGGTCATGACGTCATGCTGTTTGCCAGTGGTGATTCGACCACGAGCGCGAAGCTCGTCCCCATGTGCGATCGCGCACTAACCCATACGCCGTTCGTCAATAGAGACGCTATCATGACGCAGATGCTGGAACAGGTGTGGAATCTGTCCCATCAGTTTGACATCGTCCATTCTCATCTGGATTTCGTGGGATTTCCTCTTGCCCGCCGGTCCGAAGTCCCTGTCATCACCACACTCCATGGGCACCTGGGAGCGCCGGAACTTGCGAAGGTCTATCACGAATTCTGGGAGATTCCCCTGGTCTCCATTTCGTATGCGCAGCGGGCACCCTTTCGCTACAACAACTGGAAGGCGAATGTGTACCATGGGCTCCCTGTCGATCGGTATCGCGTCCAACTAAAACCTCAGCGGTACCTTGCGTTCTTGGGAAGGATGTCGCCGGAGAAATCGCCGGATGTAGCGATCCGAGTTGCTCAACAATTGGGCATGCCGTTGCGGATGGCCGCCAAGGTGGACCCGGTCGATCATGAATATTTTGAGACCGAGATCGCGCCTCTGCTCGCCGATCCGCTGATCCAGTTTATCGGAGAGATCAGCGATCGTGAAAAGGGCGAATTTCTTGGAAATGCATGGGCAGTACTGTGCCCTCATCGACCGGAGGCATTCGGCTTGGTGTTGATCGAAGCGCTGGCCTGTGGCACCCCCGTGGTGACCTATCGCCATGGGTCGTATCCGGAGCTGATCGACCATGAGACGACGGGATTTCTTTGTCGAGATGAGCAAGAGATGGTGCAAGCCGTCCGTCGCGTCGGCGAGATCGATCGCCGCCGATGTCGCAGAGCCTTCGAGGAGCGGTTCACGGCCGAACGCATGGTGAAAGAATACGTCCAACTGTATGAACAAATGATCCGCGAAGCGTCGGTGAACGAGCCATTTTCTTCGGACGAATGATGCTGGTGCTCATCACAGAAACACCGGAGGAAGGCAGCAGAATAGCAGGACGCCTCGTCGCCCAGGCGATCAAGCAGACTCCGGCGTTGCGACTCGGACTCGCTGCGGGCAACACACCGATCGGATTGTACCAGAACCTGGTGGATCTACACCGCACGACGCGTCTCGATTTCGCTCATGTCCGGCTTTTCAGCCTCGACGAATTCATCGGGTTGCCGAGCGACAGCCCGAACAGCTATCACCGCTTCTTTCACCAGCATCTTCTCGACCATGTCAATTTCGATCCGGCTCATCTCCATCTGTTGAACGGGCAGGCCGAGCAGGACATCGTCTCCTACTGTGTTTCCTATGAGCGGCTCATCCGAAACCAAGGCGGCATCGATCTGCAGATCTTAGGGATCGGGCAGAACGGCCACCTAGGGTTCAATGAACCAGGTTCCAGCCTCAATTCCCGAACGAGGCGCAGTCTTCTGAGCGCCTCGACCAAATACAATCTTGCTCGAGCCTTCGATAGCGAGTCGGTCCCGGAATGGGCTGTGACCATGGGTCTTGGCGCTATTCGCGAAGCGCAAACTCTCTTGCTGTTGGCCTTAGGAGCACACAAGGCCGAGATCGTCGCCAAAGCGTTAGAAGGACCATTGAGCGCTTTCATACCTGCCTCGTCCATTCAATTGCATCCCAGCGTCGTCCTCGTGCTTGACCGACACGCTGCCGGTTCTCTTAACAATCAAGACTACTATCTGCAGCAATCGTCTCAAGTGATGGAAAATAATCACTGGTTCCTGGAACCTTCATTTATGCAGGTCGCTCAAACCGGCCTCCCAGCAAAGCCATAACAAGCGAGAACCCGAGGAGGTACGTTCCACGCTTGCTTGTGCCGCTTGCTTCGACCAAAGACAAGTGGATAAGGTACTTTATCTCCCGCTGAATTCACCGTCGAGGGTTTGCGCGAGGCGAGCACCAGTCCGGTGAAGGTCGCGTCTTTAGCGCGACGGGGTGGGCGGGTGACAAGGAAGCGGGAAATACTGGAGAGAAGAAACTTGGATTTTATGTTGCGAGGCTTTTTAGGCGACTGCTTTCGCGGATTTCCCAGCATGCAGATACTTATCGATCCCCGCCGCCATCCTACGCCCTTCGGCGATGGCCCAGACGATAAGTGACGCGCCGCGTTTGGTGTCGCCGCCGGCGAAGACGCCATCACAGTTGGTCATGAAGTTCTCGTCCACTAGTACCGCCCCGCGCGCATCATACTTTACGCCCAGGTCGTCGAGCAGACCATTCTTCACCGGTCCGGTGAACCCCATGGCCAACAACACCAGATCGACATTCATCTCGAAGTCGGTGTTGGGAGCAGGAGTGAATTTGCCGTTGCTGAACTGTATGCGATGCGCATGCAATTTGGTGACATGACCATCGTGGCCGGTAAACTTCGTAGTGGAGACGCTCCACTGCCGGTCGCAGCCCTCCTCGTGAGCGTGTGATGTGCGGAGTTGCATCGGCCAGAGCGGCCAGGGGGTCGATTCGGCCCGCTGCGGCGGTGGTTCCGACAGCAATTCAAATTGATGCGCTTCGACACAGCCTTGACGGTGCGCGGTGCCGAGACAGTCGGACCCCGTATCGCCTCCGCCGAGGATGACCACCCGTTTGCCTTTTGCCGTGATCGGTTCGCCACTGAGAGGGATGCCTGCCGTACGCTTGTTCTGCTGGATGAGATATTCCATCGCGAGATGCACGCCCTTCAGCTCACGCCCCGGGATCGGCAACTCGCGCGCCTGTTCAGCACCCATTGTGAGGCCCACCGCGTCAAACTGTTGAAGCAGCTGTTCACGGGAAATATCTTTGCCGACCGCGACACCGGTTTGAAACTTCACCCCTTCGACCTTCATCTGTTCCAGCCGCCTGTCGATGACCCACTTCTCCATCTTGAAGTCGGGAATGCCATAGCGGAGTAAGCCGCCGATCCGATCGGCTTTCTCGAAGAGCGTCACGTCATGGCCGGCTCGAGCCAGTTGCTGCGAGGCAGCCAACCCTGCCGGACCGGAACCGACGATCGCCACAGTCTTACCGGTTTTCACAACCGGTAGGATCGGCGTCACAAAGCCTTCGTTGAAGCCGCGGTCGACGATGTTCCATTCGATGATGCGGATGGACACTGGATCTTCATTGATACCCAGCACACAGGCCCCTTCGCAGGGTGCGGGGCAGAGACGCCCTGTGAATTCGGGGAAATTATTCGTGGTGTGCAGAGCTTTCAGTGCATCTTGCCACCGACCGCGATAGACAAGATCGTTCCATTCGGGAATCAGATTCACGACGGGACAACCGGTGTGGCCTTGGCAGAACGGCACACCACAATCCATGCAGCGCGCACCCTGGGCCTTCAGCTTGTCCTCGGAGATCGGCTCGTACATCTCCTTCCAATCGAGCACACGCAACTCGATCGGCTTGCGCTTCGGACCCTCGCGGGCATATTTCATGAAACCTTTGGGGTCACCCATCTTTTCTCCAGGACTGAGGACTGAGAAATCCGCTACCCTTCACTCAGCCCTCATTCCTCAGCACTCAGCCTTCATAGCGAGCACACTCGAGCTAGTGCACTGCGCTCGCCTTGCGTTTCCGTTCTTCCAAGACTCGCTTATAATCCACCGGCATCACCTTCACAAACTTCGGCAAGGTGGCCTCGAACGCATCGAGCACTTGCTTGGCCTTACGGCTACCCGTGTACATAAAGTGCTTGGTGATCAACCTGTGGAGCAGTTGCTTGTCTTCCTTCGTCGTCATCGGCTCCAGTTCAACCATCCCGGTGTTGCAACGGCTCTGGAATGTCCCAGCCTCGTCCAGCACGAACGCCGTTCCCCCGGACATGCCGGCTGCGAAATTGCGGCCAGTCCTGCCGAGCACCACGACCACACCACCGGTCATGTACTCACAACCGTGATCGCCCGTCCCTTCGACGACGGCCTGTGCCCCGCTGTTCCGGACGGCAAATCGCTCGCCGGCCATCCCGTAGAAATACGCCTCCCCTTGCGTGGCACCATAGAGCGACGTATTGCCGATCAAAATCGTGTCTTCTGGATTATAAAGGATGTTCTTCGGCGGGAAGACGATGATCTTGCCGCCGGACAATCCCTTGCCGATGTAATCATTGGACTCGCCTTCCAACGTCAGCGTGATGCCTTTTGCAAGGAAGGCTCCAAACGATTGACCGGCCGAGCCGGTAAACTTGATCGAGATCGTGTCTTCCGGTAACCCATCAGGCCCGTACTTCTTCGCAATCTTGCTGGAGAGCACGGTGCCCGTCGTCCGGTTGATGTTTCTGATCGGAAGCTCGAGCGTGACCTTCTCACCCTGCTCGATCGCAGTCTTGCAAAGCTCGACGAGCTTGTTATCGAGAATGTCGGCAAGACCATGGTCCTGCTTCTGCACACAATAGCGCGGCACATCCTCCGGAACATCAGGAGCCGTCAGCAGCGGTGTGAGATCCAGCCCCTTGGCTTTCCAATGGTCGACGGCTTTGGTAATCCTGAGCTTGTCGACATGGCCGACCATCTCGTTGATCGTCCGAAAACCGAGCTTCGCCATCAACTGCCGCGCTTCTTCGGCCACGAAGAAGAGATAATTCACGATGTGTTCCGGTTTGCCGTCGAACTTCTTGCGCAATTCCGGATCCTGCGTCGCAATGCCGACGGGACAGGTGTTCAGATGACACTTGCGCATCATGATGCAGCCTTCGACGATCAGCGGCGCTGTCGCGAACCCATATTCCTCGGCCCCCAGCAAGGTGGCAATGACCACGTCGCGGCCGGTCTTCATCTGACCGTCCGTTTCAACACGGATGCGCCCGCGTAGATCGTTGAGCACCAGGGTCTGGTGAGTTTCTGCGAGCCCCAGTTCCCATGGAATCCCGGCGTACTTGATCGATGCCAATGGGGACGCGCCCGTGCCGCCCGAATCGCCGCTGATGAGCACCTTGTCCGCATGAGCCTTGGCGACACCGGCTGCAACCGTGCCGACGCCGACCTCCGCCACCAGTTTCACGGATACGCCAGCATCCGGATTCGAATTCTTCAAGTCGAAGATTAACTGAGCCAAATCCTCGATCGAATAGATATCGTGATGCGGTGGCGGCGAGATCAACTGTACACCAGGCGTCGCATAGCGAAATTTGGCGATGTTCTCGTCCACCTTGTGTCCTGGTAGCTGGCCGCCTTCGCCTGGCTTGGCTCCCTGCGCCATCTTGATCTGCAATTCCCGCGCGTTGACGAGGTAATGGGCCGTGACTCCAAATCTGGCCGAGGCCACTTGTTTGATATAGCTGTTCTTGGAATCTCCATTGGGAAGCGGAATGAACCGCTCAGGATCTTCACCGCCTTCGCCGGTGTTGCTCTTGCCGCCAAGTCGGTTCATCGCGATTGCCAGCGTTTCGTGCGCTTCCTTGCTGATCGACCCGAACGACATCGCGCCGGTGTTGAAACGCTTGACGATTTCCTTGGCTGGCTCCACCTCTTCGATGGGAATCGGCTGGGGAACGAACTTAAAATCCAGCAGACCACGCAGATTCGACCGCCGCTTGCTCTCGTCGTTCACGAGTTGCGCGAATTCGGCGTAGGTCTTCGGATCGTTCGAGCGGCCGGCGTGCTGCAATTTGTAGATCGTCTCAGGATTCCAATTGTGATGCTCACCCTGGATGCGGTAGTGGATCTCGCCGCCGAAATCCAGTTGACGGATCGCGGCCGGCTCGTAGGCAGTGAGGTGTCGGCGTAGCGTTTCTTCACCAATGTCGCGGATGCCGACTCCTTCCACGCGCGACGGGGTCCCGGTGAAGTAGCGGTCGATCAGGTCGCGATTCAATCCGATCGCCTCGAAGATCTGGGCGCCACAGTAAGACTGCACGGTCGAGATTCCCATTTTCGAGAAAATCTTGAGCAGGCCCTTATTGATGGCCTTGATGAATTTCCCTTCCGCCGTCTGGGCGTCGAGTCCTTCCGGCAAATAGTTGTCGCGTTCCATATCGACGAGCGACTCGAAAACCAGATATGGGTTGATCGTCCCGGCGCCGTAACCGATCAAACAGGCAAACTGATGCACATCGCGCGGCTCGCCGGTTTCGAGAATCAAGCCCGCTTCGGTTCTCGTACACTCACGAACCAGATGGTGGTGGACGGCGGAGATACCGAGCAAACTTGGGATCGGAGCCCACTGTTCGTCGACGCCACGATCGCTCAAAATGAGGAATTTGTAGCCTTCCTTGATCGACTGCGAGGCTTGGCGGCACAGCTCGTCGACCGCTTCGCCAAGCCCATCAGGACCTTCAACGACGCGGAACAACATACGGAGCGTCTTGCTCTTGAAGTGCGGATCGGACATGCCGCGGATCTTTTGCAAATCGGCGTTCGTGAGAATCGGCTGCTGCACCTTAATGCGGCGGCACGATTCCGGCGATTCGTCCATCAGGTTCGGCTTCGGGCCGATGTTGGTCACGAGCGACATCACGAGCTGTTCACGGATGGGGTCGATGGGAGGATTCGTCACCTGCGCAAAGAGCTGCTTGAAATACTTGAACAGGAGCTGTGGGCGATCGGACAGCACCGCCAATGGGGTATCAGTGCCCATCGAAGAGATCGCTTCTTCGCCCGTCACGATCATCGGTGTGATGACCATCTTGAGTTCTTCGACCGTATAGCCGAATGCTTGCTGCCGCTGGCGGATCGTCGGATGGTCGGGCTGCGGCACATTCAGCGGCTCCGGCAACTCGTCCAGCGAGACACCGTACTGCGTCACCCAACTGCGATAGGGTTTGCGGCCGACGATATCAGCCTTAATCTCCTCGTCATCGATGATGCGGCCCTCCACCGTGTCGACGAGGAACATTCGGCCCGGTTGGAGCCGGCCTTTCATGCGGATATCTTTCGCTTCAGCCGGCAAGACACCCGCCTCGGATGCCAGGACCACGAGACCGTCGGTCGTCACCTGATAGCGGCAGGGACGGAGTCCGTTCCGGTCCAACGTCGCACCGATCATCTTGCCGTCGGTGAAACAGACGGCGGCCGGCCCGTCCCATGGCTCCATCATCGCCGCGTGATACTGGTAGAAGCCTCGCCGATCCAAATCCATCTGCGCATTCGCCACCCACGGTTCGGGAATCAACATCATCATGGCATGCGGCAACGACCGGCCTCCGAGCAGCAAAAATTCAAGGGCATTGTCCAGACAGGCCGAGTCGCTTTGATTCTCGGAGACGATCGGGAACAATTTCTCCATGTCTTTCCCGAACAGCTCGGAATGAAGACGGCCTTGGCGAGCCTTCATCCAGTTGACGTTCCCCTTCAGGGTATTGATCTCCCCATTGTGGCACACATACCGATAGGGATGGGCCAGCGGCCAAGTGGGAAAGGTATTTGTGCTGAAGCGTGAATGCACCAAGGCCAGTGCGCTCACCATCCGTTCATCAGTAAGGTCCTGGTAGTAGGCCGCCATTTGATGCGGCAACAACAGCCCCTTATAGACGATCGTGTGGGCCGACAAGCTGGATACGTAAAAATGTTCTCGTCCTTGAATGGCCGACTCTGCCACGGCCTTTTCAACCCGCTTGCGGATCACATACAACTTTCGCTCGAACTGAGCCTCATTCAAGGCATCACGCGCGATGAAGATCTGCCGCATGAACGGCTCGGTCGTTCGCGCTTGGGCACCGATCTGGTCACTCTTGACCGGCACGTCGCGCCAACCGAGCAGCCGCAGGCCTTCTTCTACAAGAATCTCAGTGAACAGCTTCTCGCACAGCCGTCGGGAGTCTGCGTTGGGTGGTAGAAACAACTGCCCCACTCCGTACTCGCCGACTTCCGGCAATGAGACGCCGGCATCTCCTGCAACCCGCTTCAGAAACGTGTGTGGGACCTGCAAAAGAATTCCGGCTCCGTCTCCCGTGCAGGGGTCACAGCCCTGCGCTCCACGATGGGTAAGATTCTCCAGGACTTGAAGTCCTTTACGGACAATGTCATGGGATTTCTTCCCTTTGATATTGACGACAAAGCCGATCCCACAAGAGTCCTTCTCGTGCTGAGGATCATAGAGCCCTTGTCGACGTGGAAACCCAGGAAGATTCATGTACCTATCTCGTTAAAAACATGAGAGTTCCCCCTATGGCATGGGAATGGAGCCAGCGAGAAACCTTGGGTGGATTTGCTCCCATAGTGTTCAGGGTGAACCTCACTCGATTATTAGGATGGGAACTTACTGGATGGGTCATTCTTCTGTCAAGGTTACATGGGCTTATACCGCTTTCAGTTGCTTGACTTTATTTCCTCGGCTGCCATACCATCCGCCGCATGGCACAAGTTCCACTGATCGCAATCCTACATAGCATGTCGGATGTATGGGACGCCTACCGTGGTGAACTGGACGGAGTGGAGGATCGAGTCCGAAAGAACCTCGACTCCAGCGTGGCCCTGGTCAATACAGTCGCCGCCCACATCTTGAGCGGTGGCGGCAAACGTATCAGACCTCTGTTCCTCCTCTTGTCAGCCCGCCTCTGCGGCTATCCCGGAGCCGAGCACCATCAGCTCGGCAGCATCGTGGAATTCATCCATACCGCCACCCTGTTGCACGATGATGTCGTTGATGACGCCGATCTCCGGAGAGGCAGAAGGGCCGCGCGCAAGGTTTGGGGAAACCAGATCAGCATTCTGGTCGGCGACTACCTCTATACGAAGGCGATGTGCAAAGTCGTCGAGTTCCAGAATCAAGGCATCAATGAAGTCCTCGCCGAGGCCTGCAACAAAATGGCGGAAGGTGAGGTCCTTCAACTGTACTATAACGGGAATCCCTCGATGCCGGAAATCGATTATATCAAGATCGTCGAACACAAGACTGCCAGCTTGATTGCAGCGGCCTGCCGCATGGGCGCCATTCTGGCCGAGGCTTCGGAAACGCAACAAAATGCGCTGTTCCGCTTCGGCCAATACCTTGGTATCGCCTTTCAAGTCGCCGACGATACCTTAGATTACATTGCAAACGGCGAGTCGCTCGGGAAGACGATCGGCCAAGATCTCCGGCAGGGAAAAGCGACGCTGCCCCTGCTGCATCTGTTGCAGCATTGTTCAGAGCAGGACCGCCAGATGATCAAGGATCGAATGGAAACTCGGACTCTCAGCATCGCTGATCTTGAACGCATCCTGTTCCTAATGGCCGATTTCGGTTCGATTACTTATGCCATGGATCGCGCGAGCGCCTATATTGCCGCCGCCAAACATGAGCTCGAACGCTTCGACGACAGTACCGCACGGCGCGCGCTATCGGTCGCCGCTGATTATATGATTACCCGCGACCGCTAGTTGTCTTCCCACCGGCTGGAAAGATGCTGGACCGTAGGAGCGGCACGGCATAAGGCGGAAGCATCCCACTCTCTCCTGTAACCATTAACCATCAAACCGTCGTTGCTGTCACGACATTGCCAAGGGGTTGTTCATGTCACAGATCATTCCATTTCAGGGCATGCTGTACGACCAGACGCTCGTGGGCTCCATCAAGGACGTGGTCGCCCCGCCATACGATATCATTGATGCGGAGGGGCAGAAACGACTTCACGGCCGCCACCCCCACAACATTATCCGAATGGAATTAGGGCTCGACCAGACCGGTGACGACCCTGCTCACAACCGGTATACCCGCGCTGCAGCTATGCTGCGGACCTGGCTCAACGAGGGTATCCTCACGCGCGACGCACGACCTACCGTCTACTATCACACGATTGAATACGCTCCTCCCTACTCAGCCTCCGACGCTCCGAAGAAGGTGCTTCGGGGATTCCTGGCGTTGGCAAAGCTGGAGGAGCTCGACTCCGGACATATTTATCCTCACGAGAACACACGCGCCGCGGCGAAGACTGATCGCCTGAATCTGATCGAAGCCTGTCGCTCAAACTTCAGCCCGATCTGGTCGCTCTATTCCGATCCGCTCGGTGTCACCATCCAACTTCTGGAAACCGCGGTAAAAGGCCAGCCGGCTCGCTACGACTTTCAAGACGATGCAGGCTGTCGCGAATGCCTGTGGGCCGTAACCGATGAGACTGTCCTGAAGCACATCACCGCTGCGATGCAGAGCAAGCCGCTGTTCATCGCAGACGGTCACCATCGCTATGAAACAGCATTGAACTATCAAAAGCTTCGGCTGCAGCAGGCGGCCCCTCACGTCGGGCTGCAACCCTACGACTCCGTGCTCATGCTGCTCACCCCGCTTGAAGATCCAGGATTGACGGTATTACCGACGCACCGAGTGGCGACCACTCCCTTGCCTTCTTCAGACCAGATCAAGACGGTACTGGGTGACGCGTTCGAGTTTCGAGAATTCCACTTCAGCGCATCCACACAACAGCAAGCACGCTCACAGTTCCTGACCAGCTTGCGGACGGAAGGGAAGCATGTTCCGGTGTTTGGACTGACGCGACAAGGCGACGACCGATACATCACGCTCACACTGAAGCCAGCCCATCGACCTTCCACTCAGGCATCACCTCGAGTCAAACTCGACGTCTCCCTGCTGCAACAACTGATCGTGACCAGGCTCTGTCCGACGCAGCAGGAACAAGAAGCCATTCTGTACACCAAAGATGACCACGAGGCTCTGGACTGGGTGGCCAAAGGAACAGGGACGGGCGCATTCCTGCTCAACGCCACCAAGGTCAGTGAAGTTCAAGCCGTCGCGGCAGCCGGAGAACGGATGCCGCATAAATCAACGTATTTTTACCCGAAGCCGTTGACGGGGCTTGTCATCAATGTGATGACCGGTTAGGTGGAGATATTTTATCGATCGTCGCTTATCAACCGCGACACGACTCCCTGGCCGATCCTTCCATAACGGCCGCGATGACCAGAGGCAGAAGGTTTTCCTGATGAACGCCAAAATTCTTATTGTCGACGATGACCCCGACATCGTCATGATGCTTGAGGACCGACTTCATGCTTCCGGGTATGAGACCGCTGTGGCCACCGAGGGGCAGCAGGCGCTTGACCAAATCGTTCACGAGTCTCCGCAGCTTATCCTCCTGGATCTCACACTGCCTAAAGTGTCGGGGCTCGATGTCCTCAAGCGTCTGTCCCAGATGAAGCCGTCGGACAATATTCCTGTCATCGTCATGACCGCGCATGCATCCATTGAAGCCGCGGTGGAGGCCATGAAGGACGGGGCATACGACTTCCTGACCAAACCCCTCGACAGAGACCATCTCTTGATCGTAATTCGCAAAGCCTTGGAACGGGATGCACTCCGACGACAAGTCGCGTATCTCCGTTCTGAGGTCGACAGCCGGTACGCCTCCATCGTCGGTAACAGCCCGTCCGTGAGGTCCGTCGTGGAATCGGCACAGCGGGCTGCCAAATCCGATGCAAGCGTGTTACTCCTCGGCGAAAGCGGGACCGGCAAAGAACTCTTCGCCCGGTCGATCCATCAATGGAGTCATCGTTGTGCCATGCCGCTCATCGTCATCAACTGTGTCGCCTTGACGGAGACGCTGCTTGAAAACGAACTATTCGGACACGAGCGTGGGGCGTTTACCGGAGCCGACCGGCAGCAGAAGGGCAAGCTGGAAATGGCCGACGGTGGAACCGTCTTTCTCGACGAGATCGGAGATATGTCCCTTCCTTTGCAAGCTAAGCTGTTACGTGTCTTGCAAGACCGAGAGTTTCACCGCGTCGGCGGCTCCAAAACCGTCTCGGTGAACATCCGCATCATCGCGGCTACGAACAAGGATCTTCGGCAAGCGGTGAGAGCGGGCCAATTCCGTGAAGATCTGTATTTTCGACTCGACGTCGTGAGTCTGACCCTGCCGCCGCTTCGCGAACGATCAGGGGATGTCGCGGGCCTGACCCAGTTCTTTTTGGATCGACATATGAGAGATGCGAAACGACCAGGCATGGCTCTAAGTACAGCCGCACTCGATTCCTTGATCCGCTACCCCTGGCCGGGAAACATTCGGGAATTGGACAATGTGATCGCGCGCGCCGTCGTCTTGAGCCCGAAAGACATCATCGAACCGGAGATGTTGGCCCTACTGGCAGACGACACCATGCTCCGCCGAAGAGACGATGCTCCACTGCCGTATCTGAGCCTGCCCTATCATGAATCGATGGAGCAACACAGCCGCTACATCATCGCCCGCGCGATGGAGCAGGCCGAAGGCAATCAGACGAAAGCCGCCGACTCGCTCAAGCTCCAGCGCACCTACCTGGCTCGGTTACTCAAACAGCAAAAGGAATAGGCATGATGGAGGTGGCTGGCCAGCAATCGATGGAGCGCCGTGGTCGAGATCACCTGCTGCTTACTTGAGCGGAACGCGCAACTCGATGGACTGTCGGTCTTCCAAACGAATCAGTCCCGCTCGGACATCCCGTTCCGCCTGCGCATAACGCTCGGTCGTGCCGATGTCCGACCAATATCCCCGCAGGTCATACCCGAGCACCGGTTCTCCCCGTTCAATGGCCCGCACATAGGGATTGATGATCGAAGAAGCCACCCCTTTCGGCACCTCCCGGAGCAACCGAGGGTGCAAGATGTGAATCCCGGCGAACATGCGTGGCGTCGCCGGAACGGAATTCACCAGCCCTTTTCCGGTGATCCGTAAGATCTGCCCCTGGTCTCCCACTTCAACCAGCCCCCAGCGGACAGCGTCCGAATCTTCCCGGAGCACCAAGGTTGCTGCGGCGTTGCGGGTGCAGTGAAAATCGCGGAGCGTCTCAAGATCCAATTCCACCAGCGTGTCCCCATTGACAATCAGAACCGGCTCTCCCGAAAAATGAGGCTCGGCCTGTTTAATCCCACCGCCGGTTCCAAGAATGATCGGCTCATGGGAGTAAATGATCTGAATCCCGAATTTCGACCCAGTGCCCAACGCCTGTTCGATCATCGGACCCAGGTGATGCAGATTGATGACGACTTGGCGGAACCCATGCCGTTTCAGCAGCAGTAAGTTCCAGACGATGAGCGGCACTCCGCCGACCGGCAGCAACGGTTTAGGAATGGTGTTCGTCAGCGGTCTCAGACGGGTGCCAAGACCAGCCGCAAGAATCATGGCTTTCACGCGATCAGTGCTGAGGATTGAGTGCTGAGTGCTGAGTCGATGATCCGACGTTCAGTCCTCAGTCCTCACCCCTCAGTCCTCTACTGCAATTCCGGCACGTGTGGGCTGAGGTGCTTCCGGAGGGTATCCAGTTCCGGATATTTTTTAAGATTGCGTTTGACGTAGCTCAAGACACGAGGAATATCAGCTAAGAACTTCGGATTACCTTTGACCCGATCGATGTAGACAAACCTGCCGGCCGCCTTCAGATTGCGTTGGATACTCGTCAAATCAAACAGCCGTCGGAACGCGGCACGATTGGTCCAGACGAAGCGTCGCTCGGCCAGCTGGTCGAGGTAGTATTCCACCAAATCGTCAACGAGGGATTCGTCGAGCTGAATGTAGGCGTCCCGCACCAGGGAGGCAAGATCATAGGTCGCCGGTCCCATTAAGGCGTCCTGAAAGTCGATCACGCCGAGCCGCAGCCCGTCGACCATCAAATTGCGAGAGTGGTAATCACGATGCGTGAAGACGCGTGGCTGCCCGGCCAGTAGTTCCGCAATCCATTCGAACTCGCGTTGTATGGCCGTGGCGTCCTCATCGGGCAATGGTTTGCCGCTGCGCGCCACGACTCCATACTCCAGAAAGTGATCGAACTCCCACGTCAACAACGGCACGTCGAAGCTACGGTGAAACGCCACGCACCCGGGATCCGACGGTGTAGTAGCATTGATCTGCATCTGGACCAAGACGTTGATGGCCTGCTTATACCGCGACTCCAAGTTCGGCGCATCCGCCTGACTGACGGCCTCTGCCAACGTCACATCTCCGAAATCTTCCAGATAGAGCAGCCCTGCGGATTGATCATAATAGTGGAGTGCGGGCACCGGCACATTCGCGTTGGCCAAATGCGACATGATGTTGATGAACGGCAGTTCGGAGATCTGATGGATACCCCCGCTCACCGCCTCTTCTGACTGTTTGAATCCTTCCGGCTCAGCCAACTGCATCACGATCACAGAATGTGGCGGTCCGCCCGCGACTGCGGCTCGATAGTAGCGCCGATTGGAGGCATCCCCTGCCAATGGGGTCAGCGTCCTCAACAAGAGGCCGGGAGGAAGACGAGTCTCGACTGTCTGAGCGATGAGTGTTTGATCGAGAGGAGACAGCGGAGTTTTGATAGGGGTTGTGTTGGCCGACAACATACTCAACGAATTATAGCGAGCGTCCCACGACTTGTCACGAACACCGCGTATTCGATCGACCTACGGCAGCGCTTCCGGAATCTGACCCATCGGTCTGAGACTCAACACCCGATGCATGACGGTCACTCCGAGCGCGGCTCCGACCGTATCCGCCAACCAATCGAGCCAACTCGAATCTCGGAACGGAACGAACGCTTGGTGAACCTCGTCGCTCACCCCATACAACGAGGCCAGTAGAATAGCTGCGGGAATCGCTTGCCGCCTCCACGAATCATATCCGCTTCCACAAATTGCCCGGTAGCACAATGCGCCCAATACCGCATATTCCACGGCATGCAAGACCTTATCACTGAAATAGGTGACGAACGGCACATGGGTTTCGGGATGAGACTGCGCGGATAAATAGAAAATGAGCCCGGCATATCCGCACACTGGCCCCCAGTACCGAAAAAATGTCGTCATCTCAACTCCTCATGCGATGTTCGATCACAAATCCATCCGCAGATTGCATGCTCATACCCCCTATGACATACTCGCCGAAAGAAAGGGTGATCGGCATCAATGAAGCATGTCCACGTGAGTTTTCTGTGGCATATGCACCAGCCCTATTACACCGATCCGGTGGCTGGATCGGCCAGTATGCCGTGGGTACGTCTGCATGCGACCAAGGCCTATTATGATATGGCTTATTTGTTGGAGAAATTTCCAGGTGTTCACTCCACGTTTAATTTTACGCCATCCCTCGTCTTGCAGTTACAGGAGGTCGGCACCGGCAAAATCCTCGATCTTTTTCTGGAGCATGCACAACGTCCGTCGGCCAACCTAACTCTTGAAGAAAAGGCCTTTCTGGTCCGGCATTTCTTTGCGGCCAACTGGGCGACAATGGTACGCCCCTATCCACGATATCATGAGTTACTGGTGAAACGGGGATTGGACATACCGAGGCATGATCTCCACCGCATCGCCTGTCAATTCTCCACACAAGAGCTGCTGGATCTGCAAGTTTGGCACAATCTCGCCTGGTTCGGGTACGGCACCGTTCAACAATATCCTCGTCTGGCAGCCCTGCGCCAGAAAAATCGCGGCTTCACCGAGGACGACAAGCGGGAAGTACTGGAACTACAACGGACGGCTGTGCGAGAAATCCTCCCCCTGTATCGACGACTCATGGAACGAGGGCAAATCGAACTGACCACGACTCCTTTCTATCATCCGATTCTGCCGCTGGTCATCGACACCGATATCAACCGACGGGCCAGGCCGGACCTCCCTTTGCCCGCTCGTTTCCATGCCCCAGATGATGCCGCAGCTCAACTTCAACAGGCCGTCGATTTTCATCATCACACATTCGGTCGGCCTCCGACCGGTTTGTGGCCGTCAGAAGGGTCGGTGTGTCCGGAGATGCTTCCTCTTATCCATCAGGCCGGTCTCCGCTGGTTCGCCACGGACGAAGGCATCCTCGCACGCTCTCTGGAAATGTGCGGCCGTCCATGGCACCGACAGTCTTCGCTCTATCAACCCTATCGCATCGGTGAAGACGAGCATGCTTTGACCGTACTGTTTCGCGACCGCGAGATCTCCGACGCATTCGGATTCGTCTACCACAAGACGACGCCCGAATCCGCCGCCGAAGATGTTCTGCGGCGCTTGCGGGGCGTCCTCTACGACGCGCCCCAAGAGAAGCTCGTCATTGCCATCATTCTGGACGGTGAAAACCCGTGGGAACATTATCATGACGGGGGTGAACAATTCCTTTCCCTCTTGTACGAGGCCTTCACAAACCACGAACTGGATCAAGCCGGGCAGATCGCGGTCCAAGCGGCGACGATTTCCGACGCGATCACCTCCGTTCAGCCCACACAGCAGCTCTCCTGTCTCCATTCAGGCTCCTGGATCAACTCCGACTATAAAATCTGGATCGGGCACCAGGAAGACAATCGCGGATGGGATCTCCTCGGTCATACCCGTAGTCGGCTTATGGATGTTGCCCCGAGTCTTCCGTCCGACCGCGCACAGGCGGCTTGGCAAGAACTGTATGCCGCTGAAGGCAGCGACTGGTTCTGGTGGTACGGCGATGATTTCGATACCGATTTTAAACCAGAATTCGACCGGCTCTTCCGAACGCATCTCCGCAATGTGTGGACGCATATGGGCATTCCGCCTCCCGATTACCTGAATGCCCCGATCTGCGCCACGGCTATCGCCTCGGAGTTCGATTCGGTCCAACAGCCGCTCGTCCTGTTGAATCCTACGATTGACGGCATGGTGACCGACTTTTTTGAATGGCGCGGCGCCGGGAGCATCAACACCCGACCCCCGCTTGGCGCCATGTGGAAAGCTGACGGACTCTTCACCGCGATCCGATTCGGTTGGAACCTAGAGCACCTCGTGATGAGATTCGACCCCGACGACACGAGCACGACACGACAGGGCCTCGACGTCGACATCACTTTGCAAGGACCTCAATTCACGTTTCGGCTTACGTTTCCGCTTTTTTCACCGGGCCCGGAGACATTTCTCTTGTTTCGCCGGACCCAGGCGGATGCCTGGCAGGAAATCGACTCTTATGGGTCGATCAATGCCCACACCATTCTGGAGTTGGCCGTTCCCTGGAAAGAGTTGAGCCTGAAACAAGGGAACGCGGTCCAGATGTCGATCATCGTGCGAGAACATGGCCTCGAAGTGGCCCGTTATCCCGGCCATAGTCCGGCCGTCCTCACCGTACCAGGGCCGGAATTTGAGGCCGGACTCTGGAGAGTCTAAGACGAACAGTGCTGAGTTTTGAGTTGTGAAATTTCCCCCTGGGACACTGAGCACTCACAACTTTTCGAATGGAGAGGAACAACCATGCCCGATCTAAGACGTGATCCCATTGTGGGCCGCTGGGTAATCATTTCCACAGAACGAAGGGGCCGCCCACATGATTTCGTCAAACCCCAACCGACCCGACCGGTTTCAACGGCCCTCTGTCCGTTTTGCCCGGGACAGGAACGACTCACGCCAAAAGAGATCATGGCCTATCGACCGCAGCCGGGCGAACCCAATTCTCCCAACTGGACCGTCCGTGTCGTGCCGAATAAATTTCCCGCGCTGCACGTCGAAGGTGACATGGGTCGCGAAGGGGTCGGGCTCTACGACCGCATGAACGGCGTGGGCGCCCACGAAGTCATCATCGAAACCCCCAACCATATCGAAGGTCTCGCAGATCTCCCGACCAAGAAGATCGAGGACATACTGTGGGCCTATCGAGACCGCATGATCGATCTCAGAAAGGATCTTCGGTTCCGTTACATTCTCATTTTCAAGAACCACGGCGTGTCCGCCGGTGCCACGCTGGAACACAGCCATTCTCAGCTCATCGCCATGCCGATCGTCCCGACCAGCGTGCAAGAGGAGCTCGACGGATGCCGCACTCACTACCAGCAGAAGGAGCGCTGCATCTACTGCGACATTCTCCGGCAAGATCTCTCGGATGGAGATCGCATCGTCGCCGAAAATCCGGAATTCCTGTGTGTGACGCCCTTCGCGCCGCGGTTCCCGTTCGAAATGTGGATTCTTCCCAAGCGGCATGCGGCGTATTTCGAGGAAAGTCAGAAATCACAGTTTGAATTTCTGGCCCCCATCCTTTCGGAATCGTTGCGTCGCATGGACAAAGTGCTGTCCCGTCCCCCGTACAACTTCATCCTCCACAGCTCTCCCCTTCACGAGAAGACCGGCGATTACTACCATTGGCATCTGGAGATCATCCCTAAATTGACGCAAGTCGCCGGCTTCGAATGGGGCACCGGCTTCTACATCAATCCGGTGTCACCGGAAGAAGCCGCGACGTTTCTGCGCGAAGCGGTGATCTAAGTGCCGACCCGCTTTCGTCTTGAAGATCCTATCCTCAGAGAGGTTCTTCACCGCGTTGAACAGACCATTCGTCGTGGGGGCGGAAGGGTCTGGCTGGTCGGCGGCTCGGTTCGCGATCTCGCGCTCGGTCGACAGCCCCGGGATCTGGACCTCGAAGTCGTTGGGCTCCCGCCTGGTCAAGTCCACGCACTGCTGACTGAGCACTTCTCTGTGCAATTCGTCGGAAAAGCGTTCGAGGTCTTCAAGCTGCAAGGTCTGCCGGTCGATATTTCCATTCCCTCCCGCATACTTGATGACGGCACGTCCCTGCCCGGCTTGCTGAGACAAGCCGATCCCAACATGCCGATCGACGAGGCACTGGCACGGCGAGACTTCACCATCAACGCGATGGCCTGGGATCCGGACACCATGGAGCTTCGCGATCCCTTTAACGGTCGCGACGACCTTGATTCACAAATATTGCGTCACGCATCGACCCGATTCGTCGAAGATCCTCTGCGCGTCTTGCGTGGCATGCAGCTGTCCGCTCGCTTTGAGCTCACTGTTGCGCCGGAAACAGTGTCCCTGTGCCGAACATTGTCCCAGGAGGATCTGCCGAACGAGCGTCTATGGGAAGAATGGAAAAAGCTGCTCCTTCAAGGACGCAATCCGTCGCTGGGTTTGCAATTCTTACGTCACTGTGGCTGGCTCCGTTTCTATCCAGAGCTCGCGGCCCTGGAAGGCTGCCCACAAGATCCCATCTGGCACCCGGAAGGTGACGTCTGGATTCACACCCTCCACTGCCTGGACTGGTTCGCTGCCGAGCGAACCGGAGATGAGGTGGACGACCTCGTCGTCGGGTTGGGCATCCTCTGCCACGACTTCGGCAAACCGGCCACGACCAGAGAGGAATATGGACACGTCACCTCACGGGGACATGAATCGGAAGGAGAAAACCCAACAAGACGTTTTCTAGAACGACTGACCAACCAACAGGACCTAATCGATGAGGTGGTCCCTCTGGTGTGTTGCCATCTTCGTCCTCGTGCCCTCCATGACGCCAACGCTTCGGACGGCGCAGTCCGCCGATTGGCAAAACAAGTCCACCGCATCGATCGATTGGTGCGTGTGGCGCGGGCCGACCATGCAGGCCGTCCACCGAAACTGTTTGATGGATTTCCCGCCGGCGAGTGGCTGTTGTCTCGGGCTCAACAGCTGGCAGTGGACCGCCGCGCTCCTCTTCCCATCGTCATGGGCCGTCACCTATTGGAATTGGGAATCCAGCCTGGTCCTGACATGGGGCGGCTCCTTAGCGATTGTTATGAGGCTCAACTTGATGGAGACTTTAGAACGCTTGAGGACGGCCTCACCTATGTAAAGAGTCGACTCTCCGCTCCCTGCTGATCAGCTTCTTCTCCGGCCTTGCAAACATTCACTCGTCGCTCCTTAACACCCTTGTCCCTTGACCGCTTGAACGCGTATCATACTCCCATGCACGTGCAATTGAACCACCCGTCGCGGTCAATTGAAATCAAGGGGCCGAAGCGAGCCAAAGAACTGCTGCGCGAATTAAATCTTCTGGTTGAAGCACACTTGGTGATTCGGGGCGACGAATTAGTAACCGAAGACGAGATGCTCTCCGACAAGGATCAGATCGAAATTCGTCCGGTGATTTCCGGAGGATGATGCTGGCTTGATCTTGAAAAGTAGGAATACGAATACATACGGTTGCGATATATCAACTGATCTTGCAACATCACTCGGATCTATCCCCCGGCATTACGCCTTTCGGATGTGACTAGCAACGAAGACGTGTCCGCAAAGCATCTGCCAACCATCTTTGCAAACTACTGGAATGAGGCAGTTTAGTCGTATCCATACCATTCTGCTACAACACCCTGTAGGATAAATCATCCGCGGTTTCATGAGAGGAATTTCGTAACCTGCTGATTACTCAGCGGTCTACGTTTCATCTTGCGAATAGGGTAAAACGGCACTACCTTTGCTGAACATCCTGGTAAGTGCCAAGTGAGTGGCACACATACTTTACAATTTTTATTTTATTAAGGGGGTTCTCATAATGAAGAGCATGTTGATGGCAGTCATGGCAGTGGCAGTGGCAGTGACGTTCAGTGCGCCAGCCTTCGCCGGTGAGAAGAAAGAAGAGAAGAAGAGCGGCCACGTTGTGGTCTATGGTGAGGGGAAGAAGGATAAGGGCGGCAAGGCTGACGAGACCTTCAGCGATAAGAAGGAAGAAAAGAAGGGCGGCCATGCCGATACCTTCGGCGAGAAGAAGAACGAAAAGGGCGGCAAGTAAGAGTCAGCTTGGTGAGGCTTAACTGGGGGGCTTTCCATACCGTAGGAAGCCCCCCTGCTATTTTATGGAGCAGAGCCTTACTCCCTCAATCCAGTCCCTCTTACAACGATAAAACGTAACAAATTCCGGACAAGTCGTACGATTCTGACTACGATCCCGAGAGCCTTATCCTGTGGATTGCCCTGGCGATCCCCTCTCATTCCTTGTATTTACCGATACTTCTGTGGAGAAATTTCCACGTTGAAGTCGGTACAAACTTTGCGGATAGACTTCCTCACGGGCTTGCCACGACCAAGGAGTTGGAGATGGAGTTACCACGGTCAATGACCAGTCATTATCACTGGATTCTGATGTGTCTGCTTCTGCTCATCACCACAGCGTGCCCTTCGACCAGTTCCACGCCAACCAGTGAAACGACCGCGCTAGCCAGTGAAACGGCCGCCCTTTCGTGGGACGCCAATAGCGAGCCAGACCTTCAGGGATACAAGCTCTATCTGGCAACGATCTCAGGAGGGTATGGTGCGCCGATTGCCACGTTGCCGATGGACGTCACCAGCTACACCGTGACTGGCCTGGAACCCGGTTCCACCTATTTCTTTGTAGTCACCGCGTATAATTCGGATGGTGTCGAAAGTTCCTTCTCAAATGAAGTGAACAAAACTACCCTCTAACAACCGTCGCTGAACCACGAATTCAGACTTTTCCGCTGTTCGTCTCTTGACCCTCTCTCTCCGAGAACTGTATAACCACTGACTCTGGTAAATCTGAGACAAAAGCGCTGAGTATTGAGACGAGACTCCATCCTTATCCATCGTCGTCAAGCTAGCCCTTTACCTCAGAACTTATACCTCGGCGGTTAATAGGGATGCGCCCGTAGCTCAAATGGATAGAGCACCAGACTACGGATCTGGGGGTTACAGGTTCAAGTCCTGTCGGGCGCACCAAACCTTGCTTGCTCTTCTTTTCATGCCTCGCTGACGGGTCTGGGCATATGTGATTCAGTCCCGTCTGATGCATCAGACGGGACATCGTGTGTACGACCGTTTCTTTTTGTAACGGCTCCATCCGACCGACCAATCTGCTATACAAATTTTCAGATTATTGAGCGCTCGAATTGAGCCTCAGCACAATCACTTATGCCAGGTCTGCGATTTGCAAATGGATTTGCAAATGTACGTATCGGCTATCGCCAATTACAACTCCTTGCAGAAGACTTTGCCGGTCTATCTCCCGATGACCAATTTCTTCTATACCCATCATGCGCAATGGTTCGGCATCGGTCTTCACTCCTATTTCTGACGATATCTTTATCAAGGGACCTTCCGAGTATCGGACGTAGGTCCGGAACGATAAGCTATCATCATGAAACCTGTAATGATATTGGCATCTATACTCATCGCACTATTTCTGCTGTTCGACAGCATGCCGAGCAGAGCGCAGGCCACGTTGTGGGAGACGTATCAGTCGGCGGGGCACCAAGCTATAGAAGATCGACGTATGGCCGATGCCGAACGGTTACTGCTCGCCGCAGCCAAACACATAGAGACCATCAGTCCCGACGATCCCCGCCTGGCCAATACGCTCAACGACCTGGGCGTGTTGTACGGCATGCAAAATCGAGACATTGAAGCCGAGCCGCTCTTTGAACGGGCATTGGTCATTAATGAAAAGGCATTCGGACGACAACATCCTTCCGTCGTTTTGGCGTTGCAAAATCTCAGCGTGATTTACGCCTCGCAGAATAAGTTCCCCGAGGCACACAGAGCGGCGCGCGAAAGTTTAGAAATCGGCCTTTATCTATTTGGAATGGACCATCCTCGCATTGGATCAACTTGTCGGACGTTGGCGACGGTCTATGCATTGCAGGGTAAATATGAGGAGGCTGAACGCTTGGCAGAAAAATCGATCGTCATCTTTGAAAATACGTTGGGCGAGCGCCACCCCGAGACTGCTCAGAGCCTAAAAATGATGATCACACTCATGTGGGCGACCCATCGAGAACGCGAAGCTCAGAAACTCGAGACCCGCCTCAATACCATTCGTCAGAGTTCCCACTCTGCATCTGAATCGGTTGATGAAGCCGATCACAATGGTGACAAGACCTCCACACCTTGAGCAAGGTTCATGATTCAAATCCCGCTCGCATAAAGATTGGTTAGGGTCATCCTCTGTGGCGAGGATGAAGTGGTGTGTCACCTTCGCGTGAAAGGGCTTTGTGGGTTGACGACCACGCTCGCACTGTGGGCGGGTGATTTGTCCTTAGGCAGCGCCACATAGCTCAATGTGTATTACCGCAAACCAGCAAGACCGCTCCGCACATTCGAGTCGGTACCAGGGATATTTCTAGTGGGCACCCATTGCGTCTTGAATCACACTATTGCCCAGCGTAACGAAGCTATGGGCAACACATCCGGTCGAAACAATTTGTGCTCATGGTTACTCAAGGTCGGTGTTCCGATCGCCTGGTGTCGTCACCGGCCCACCAGACGCAAGACGGTGATGGCGGTGAACGACACCTGGCTCCGTGCGCTTGTACATGTTCACGAATAGTCACCGCGCTACAGTTGCTTGTCGTGTTCGTGAATGGTTCGTATCGCGCAGGGAATTTGGTTTGCTGGAATCAATGGGTTGAATGTTACTGATTGCTCCACAGTTCACACAACGAGCGCCCAAACATTGCCACGAAAAGTAATCCGTGGCACCGTAGAAATAATCATGCACTTTCAATCCACCGCATCGTTCACATACCATGATAATGCTCCTTTTGTTGATTGCGAAATGACCCGTCTCGTGATTGAGGCGAGCATGGATCTGTTGTCATGGACTAAGCACAAACACTGCCACGCCGATGCCTTGAACGAAATTGTTGATAATTCAGCGTTCCCGACATTCCATCTGGCTGTAAACCCGCACCGTCGAATGGGACAACTTGTCTTCGTTCATCGACGATGTGTCGCGAGTCGCCTTGGTCGGCACATTGATGACGCTGCGCCAAGCTTTCGCCGAGTGTGCCCCGAACGATGCCCATGGATCGATCATGTGAGAAGATTTCTGCCAGAGCGCGCCTTTGCCATAGCGGGTTGATGACATGCACCGTCCCACTATTTTGATCGTGGATGATGACGTCGAAACACAGGCGTTGCTCCGAGATGCTTTGTCGAAAGAAGAGTACGGCATCGACACCGCGGCCGATGGGAAGATCGCTTTGGATATGGTCGCTCAGCTGAGGCCGGACCTGGTAATATCCGACATCAATATGCCGGGACTCGACGGCCTCGCTCTACTCGGGGAGTTACGTTCTCGCGGACACGACATGCCCGTCATTCTTATGACGGCCTATGGTAGTCTGAAGACGGCGGTGGACGGCATCCGAGCAGGGGCTTTCGACTACCTCAGTAAACCGTTCATCATGGACGATGTGCGGTTGGTGATTCATCGGGCACTCGAACATACCCAACTATCCAGGCAGAACCAACAGCTCAAAGAACAGCTTCGCGATCGTTACCGGTTTGACAATTTCGTCGGCAGCAGTCCAGCGGTCGTCTCCGTGTACAAGTCCATCGCTCGGGTGGCTCAGACAGACAGCACGGTTTTACTAGAGGGTGAAAGTGGAACCGGCAAAGAACTCATCGCCCGAGCCATTCATGCCAACAGTGCACGAAGTGCTGGCCCCTTCGTGACGGTCGATGGCGGAGCATTGACCGAGACGCTGCTCGAATCGGAACTGTTCGGACACGAACGGGGCGCGTTCACCGGCGCAGTGGGCTCCAAGAAGGGTCTATTGGAGAAAGCCCATCTCGGCACCTGTTTCCTCGACGAGGTGGCCGATCTGTCGCCTGCGCTACAAGGGAAATTACTTCGTGTCATTCAAGAGAAGGAATTCCGACGCGTGGGCAGTACCATAACCACGACCGTCGACGTACGCATTATTGCTGCGTCGAAAAAAGACTTACGCTCACTCGTGCAGGCTGAAACGTTTCGCGAAGACCTATATTATCGGTTGAACGTGGTGACGATACATATCCCGCCATTGCGGGAACGCATGGAAGACGTGCCGCTCTTGGCGCAGCATTTTGTGCAGACCTACGGTTCCTCCAAGCCGAAGCCGGTCACGGGAATGTCGACTGAAGCCATCGCCGTCCTGACCCGCTACTGGTGGCCGGGAAACGTGCGGGAACTCGAACACGCCATTGAACGAGCGGTCGCCCTCACTCCGCATCCCATTATTTGTCCCGAAGATCTTCCACATGCCGTGCAGACGGCCACGGTGCAGACGGCGGCTCAAGCGCAAGGATGGCTGACCTTGGAGGAATTAGAACGAGAGCATATCGTGCGTGTTTTGAAGCACCATCACCAAGATTTGGGTCGATCCGCCGAGATTTTGGGGATTCATCGGAAGACGTTGTTACGAAAACTACGGCAATATGGTCTTGCGAATGGGCAACGGACAAGATATCTACCTCCGGACATCTTGTCTACGCCGGTCCATAACGAGCCGTCTCCCGCAATCTCCAATCCGCAGGAATTGGACTCATCACGATTCTAGGTCGAGGGACTGTTCTTTGCTTGTATTCTTCGGCAAGGTATGAGTTTCGGGTACGTTTCGGCTACAAGGACGACACAACCGTCGTTACGCGGGAGGGTGGTGATTATGGATGGCTATGGCAAACGCGCATTGATCATAGATGATAATGAGGACATTCTGCATCTGACCGGGATAACCCTGATGGATCGCGGCTATAACGTGTACACGGCTTCTGACGGCTTCGGAGGATCGGAGCAAATGAAAAAAAGACGTTATGACGTCGTGCTGGTGGACTACCACATGCCGCGGCTTAACGGCCTGCAATTTATCGAGATGTGCCGCATGATGTGGCCTGAGACGCCCATCATTCTGATGTCGGTCGACAACTACGTGACCGATCGTTCTGATCTTGCCAAAGAGGTCTTTGCGTGTATCGCTAAACCATTTGAATCGTCCCGATTGATTGAACTCGTGAATCGGGCCTGCCGCAACCTTCCTCGAAGAGACCAATTTAATTTGCCTTGCGACGGAAGAACGACCGTTCAGGTGGAACAATATTAATTGCGATCGTGCGGAGATCCGCAAACAAGCTACGGGCTTTCCTTATCTCAAACGAAGACGAACATGCATCAAAGGAGATGGCATGGCTTCGGTGAAGCGACGACAGGACCCGATCTCAGTATTCCCACATTTCTTCCTCGATCCCCCGCTGCCCCATTTTTCAGGTCATACACAGCATGGCGTCCTCTCCTGTACGAATCAGCGCTCTTGAGATCAACCAAGACATCGACGTGCAGTGGCAAACCTGGACCTTACAACGCATCAGTTGGGCCGGTATGGCACTGATCGTCCTGGCGGCGTTGGCTGGTGTGTTCGGAAGCGGCCCCGTCGTCGAACACATCATTCCCGAACCTCTTAATCAAGCATCGGCATCGACGGATTCCTTTATACATTTGAAGCCGACACACAGTCCGCACCGACGGTAATCGTCTTTCGACTGCAACCGAAATACTTCGGTGTGCTGAACGGTCGCATACGCGTGAATGATCAAAGCTTGGTCACATTTCACCAGTTCATGTTTCCATAGTTGCAGCGTTGAGTAAGACTTCAGCAAGGGAGGTTCCGTATAGAAACGGTCTTGCGGGCGTTGACCATTTATCTCGTGTTTGGTGGTCTTTCGGTTGGCCGGTCGCCGCACCCTCATGCAGATGACGAGCTTTGATTTCGTCCTGCTGCTGATCATCAGCGAAGGCTGTCAGAACGCCATGCCGGGCAACGACTACTCCGTCACGGCCGGTGTGTTGGCCATCGTGACTCTCGCCGGGGCCGATATTCTGTTCTCGTATTGGAAACATCGCTCGACGTCGACAGAACGGTGGTTGGACGGTCTGCAGATGATTCTCGCTGAGAATGGAATTTCCCTGAAGCCGTTGATGGACCGCGCACAAATTGATGAGGAGGATGCGCTGGAAGCCGCCAGGCAAAACCAAGGACTCGAACGTATGGATCAAATTAAATATGCCGTCTTGCGCATCATACCCCAGTTGCAGGAACCGTGTACCGTTCCTCAATGGCGGAACGGATCATCTGTCGGCTGCACTTGGCGTTGACGGATGGCTGTTGTTCAATCCGCCGAACGGCATCGGCCAAATGAGAATCTTTAATACCCTCCGACATCCATTTGCTGTAATCCCCCCGTCGAAGGTGATACAACCACGTCTTCTCATCGACGCCCTCCGCGAGTTGCATGAAGAGAATGAGGTTGTGCGCGCGCAAGTTCAGCAGATTGTCCGGGCCACGAAAAAAAAAGCTTCGGTCCTCCGGCAACTCGCCCTCGGCATATTTTCGGCGGTGACGCTGACGGTCTGCTTCACAAGGGGCGATGCGCATGACGCAGGGCAGCTCGGTGGACCGCCGATCCCAAAAAACCGCTTCGCCATGAGCCAGCGTCCTAGGCTGCATTCGAGGTACAGGCAGACCGAGCATTCCACAAAAGCCCGCGATCGTACCCGCCGGGTCATCTCCTAGAGCCACCATCGCATCCACTGTATGAAGCACCGATTTCGCGACGTGATCGGGATGCACGGTGACATACACCATGCCGGTCAAATCTTTCGCCAGCACCGCTTGTACCGGTTGCCAGTGGCGAGGCAGTAGATGGTGCGTTTCATCGACGAGAATCCAATGCGGTCGACCGGACTTGGCCCGACGCTCCTGAAGGGCCGGCAAGAGGGCTAGGAAAAAGGCCGGACGATCTTGTAGCGGCAAGCCGACGAGATTGACGACCAAATTTGTGCTCGGGCTCTCCAGAGCTGTGAGAATCTCCGTCATTCCCGGCCCCCGTTGCGGAGTCCCAAACATGACCGCTCCCGCAAGCCCCTCGTAGTCGCCTTCAGGATCGATGATACAAAACTGATACCCTTGTTCCGACACCCGCTCAAGAACCCCGGTGGCCAACGTCGATTTTCCGCTTCCTGACGAGCCCGCCAGCAACAAGTTGAGTCCTGTGGCAGGAATCGACAACTCTTCACCGGTCTCTCGCACACCGATGAGGACGTTGCGACGACTCACGTTGAATGGAGACACACAGAGGTCATGCGCCACGAGTTCATCGATGACTTCGGCGACTCCCTGTCCAGCCCCACCAACGGTGACCCAATCCGCGATTTCTTTGAGCGTCGGCACGGCGATGGCCACGGCCACCGCATACTCACATTGATTGAGCAAAGTATGATCATTTTCCGCATCCCCGATCGCTACGACGTTGCGCGGCGACAAGCCCATCTCTCGCAAGGCGGCCACAAGACCACTGGCTTTGTTGATGCCG
>JAICWG010000128.1 GCA_025934915.1 Nitrospira sp. | reverse complement strand
TCGTAGTGGCATATGCATTGCAACCTCCGCACCGGGCCAACGAGTTAATTGAGGAGGAGTTATGGCAGATGCAGCCGCAGTCGATGAAAAAACTCCAGTCGCGGCCCCCGCTCCGACGTTCCCCATCAAACTGCTCATTATTATATCGGTTGTCGCCCTGTTGTTCGGCGTCGGCGGAGCGTTCGTGGCGGTCAAGTTCCTGGGAGGTGCAAGCAAAGGTTCTGAAAGTTTCGAAGAAAAGGCATCCGCCGAAGTAAAGGCCGAATCCAAGAGCGAGGCCGACGGAAAGCGTGGTCAGGCCGCTTCGCCGGGCGCCATGTTCGATTTGGATCCCTTCATCGTCAACCTCGCGGATACCCCTGAGGTTCGATATTTGAAGCTGACCCTCAAACTCGAGGTGGACAGCGAAGCAGTCGTCGCCGAACTGTCCGCCCGCATCCCTCAGATACGAGATGCCATCCTCGTCCTGCTCAGCAGCAAGGACGTCAATGCGGTGAGAACGACACAGGGAAAATTTCAGCTGCGTGATGAAATTACGCAGCGCGTCAACGGTCTCCTGAAGAAACCGGGAGTCCGCTCGGCCTATTTCACGGAATTCGTCGTTCAGTAACAGCGGTAACATGGAAAAGATTCTCTCGCAGGACGAAATCGATGCGCTCTTAAAGGGCGTCGTCTCAGGTGAGGTGGATACGGCACCGAAGGAAGCCGCCCAGGGCGCAAAAGGTGTCACGCGATATGACCTGTTCAACCAGGAACGGATCATCCGCGGGCGGATGCCGACCATGGAGATGATCAACGACCGATTCATCCGTCGCCAGTCCGTCGTCTGGACCGGCATGTTTCGGGAGGCCGTTGATTTCGCCGTCGTCGGGACACAGGTCATCAAGTTCGGCGAGTTTCTGAAGAAAGTTCCGATGCCCTCATCGTTGAACGTGTTTCATATGTCTCCGTTACGGGGCAGCGCGCTCTTCGTGATGGACGCATTCCTGGTGTACCTGGTCGTGGACTATTTTTTCGGAGGAAAAGGCCAGACCCACGTGAAGCCTGAGGGGCGAGACTTTACACCCGTCCAACTGAGGATCATCAAGAAGCTGTTGCTGTTGTCGCTTGTCGACCTGGAAAAAGCATGGCATGCCGTCGTGCCGGTCAAGGTGGAGTATGTGCGTTCAGAGAGCAACCCTCAGTTCGCGATGGTGGTGACCGCATCCGAAATCGTGGTCGTCGTCACGTTGCAGGTCATCCTGGGAGAAACGGCCAGAGAGCTCTACATCGTGTATCCCTACAGCACTCTCGAGCCGATCAAAGAGAAGCTCTATTCCGGCCTCGTATCCGATCAGGTCGAACAAAACGGCGAATGGAATCATCGATTCCGTGATCGATTACAGGACTGTCCGCTTCCGATTGCGGTCCGGCTGGGAACCGCGACCGTCACGGTAAAGGACGTCATGAATTTTTCCCCGGGGGACGTGATCCTGCTCGACCAACATCCGGGAGATCCTCTCGATTGCTATATCGAGGGCTATCACAAATTTCAGGGCAGTCCGGGAATTTACAAGGGCAATCACGCGTGCCGCGTGACCAAAATATTGAGCTAGTCGCGACACCACCGAGAGAGTGACCATGGCTGAATCAGATTCCGCAATTCGTGCCGAATCGCAGACGACCGGAAGTCAATCCCCGCAACCGGCCTCGTTTCCGCCCGTCCATCAGGTGGAGACGGGAGGAGCTCCGAAGAACATCGATTTTATCCTGGATATTCCAATGAGCGTCACGGTGTATGTCGGATCTACGAAGATGGCCGTTCGAGATCTGTTGCAACTGGCTCAAGGCTCCGTCATTGAGCTGGATAAACTGGCGGGCGAGCCGATGGAAGTGATGGTGAACAATAAACTGGTTGCTCGCGGTGAAGTGGTGGTCGTCAATGAAAAATTCGGTATTCGCTTGACGGATGTGGTCAGCGCGGCGGAACGCGTGCAGCAACTGCGCTGAATGATCCGAGGGAGAGACCGTGATTGATCTGTGGGAAAGCCTGTTCCGCACCGTCTCGGCTCTGGCCATCGTGCTGGTATTGATGGGGATCGTCGCGGTGACGGTTCGGCGAGTGATGGGCCAGCGCTTGGGGATCGCCGGCGGGCGTCCTCTCGTTCAGGTCTTAGCCAGCAGCTACATCGCGCCGCGCAAGACGATCACCCTCGTGTCGGTCGCGGGAGAATATCTGATTGTCGGGACGACCGCGACCGATCTTGTCCCATTGGGGCGCATCAGCGATTCCCCAGAATTGAGGGAATTACTCACTCTCACCGGCGAGAAGCCCTCGGCCGAGGCGGCGCCGGTCCCGCGGGACATCTTTGCCTCCTGGCTTCGACGCCTACCACTCGGTGTCTTTCGTCACGACAAGGGATTTCATGACCGATAAGCACGAATTGCGCTCTCTCCTAGCGTCGGTGATCATCGTCGGAGCGATGGCGCTGCTCGTCATGTCGCCTTCGGAAGCGGCGGCGGTTGGTCCGTCGGTGAGTATCGATTTCGGCGCGGACGGCCCGAAACAAACCGCCGTCGTGATCCAGATCCTGATTCTCCTCACGGTGCTCTCCTTGGCGCCGGCCCTGTTCATCATGGTGACGTCCTTTACTAGGATCGTGATCGTGTTGGCCTTTCTCCGGCAAGCGCTGGGAACGCAGACGGTTCCTCCGAACCAAGTGTTGTTGTCTTTGGCGCTGTTCCTGACGATGTTCATCATGGCTCCGGTGGGCGAGGCCGTGTACAGCAACGCGCTGCAACCGTTGATGGCCGAGCAGATCTCTTACGAAGACGCATGGAAGAAGGGCATCGAGCCGGTGCGGAACTTTATGCTCCGCCAGGTGAGAGAGAAGGATCTCGAACTCTTTATCACGTTGAGCCACGTGCCGAAACCGGACCGGGTTGAGGACGTGCCGACCCAGGCGATCATCCCGGCCTTCATCCTGAGCGAACTACGGATTGCCTTCCAAATCGGGTTCTTAATCTATATTCCTTTTCTCATCGTCGATATGGTCGTCGCCAGCATTCTCATGTCGATGGGCATGATGCTCCTTCCGCCTGTCGTGATCTCTCTGCCGTTCAAGTTGATCTTGTTCGTATTGGCGGATGGCTGGTACCTGGTCGTGGGCTCGATGGTGCGGAGTTTTCAGTAGTGGCGGACCCTCTGCGGACAGCCGACAACTGACGGCTGAGCGCTGATAGCGAGGATGACCGAGTGACGCCGGAACTCGTGACAGAACTGGGCAGGCAAGCGCTGGAAACGACACTGTTGGTGTCGTCGCCGATTCTGGGACTGAGTTTGTTCATCGGTCTGGCGGTCAGTGCGTTTCAGGCGATGACCCAATTGAACGAAGCGACGCTCTCATTTGTCCCGAAAGTGATGGCTCTTTTTGTGGCGTTATTGCTCTTTTTCCCATGGATGCTGAACGTTATGACCACATACATGGCCAATCTCTTGATGAATATTCCCAACTATATCCACTAGGACGAGACGATGGCGTTGAGGCAGACCATCCAGATTGCTCTCCCGGAATTCCAAGGGTTCTTGGTCCTCATTTCCCGTATCGGTGGGCTGTTGGCCGCCTTGCCGGTCTTGAGCGGCCGAGCTGTTCCGTTGAAGGTCAAAGTGGCTCTCGTTCTGGCGTTGGGGGTCCTGTTGGCTCCCTTGGTCCCGCTCCCTGTCGTCTCCTATGATCCTGTCGTCTTGGCCGCCGGGCTCATCAATGAAATGGCCATCGGTTTGGCGATCGGCCTGGCCGTTCGATTATTTTTCAGCGCCTTGGAAGTTGCCGGAGAGATGATCGGCGTGCAGATGGGGTTCGGCGTGGTTCAACTACTCGACCCGACGACGTCGGATCACACGCCCATTATCGGCCAATATTTCACCCTCCTGGCGACCCTCATCTTTCTCTCGCTGAACGGACATCTGCTTTTGGTGGCTACGATTCTCTCCAGCTATGAGTCCATTCCGGCGTTCGGCGCGTCCCTCCCCGGAGGAATGGGAGACGATATCCTTCGTCTCTTTCAGCACATGTTCATGGTGGGGTTGAAATTGGCGGCGCCCGTGCTCGTCGTCGTTCTCCTGATCAATATTCTGCTCGCGCTTCTTGGACGTGCGGTCAGTCAGATCAACGTATTTGTGCTGAGTTTCCCCGTCACCATCGCCGGAGGCTTGGCAGTGATGGGATTGTCCATACCGTTTGTGGTGGAGCTTCTTGTTCGGGAAATCGAGCGGCTGCAATTCACGATCGATGGGATCATGAAAGCGCTGGGACATGGCTGAGGACCGGAGTAATAAGACAGAGCCCGCGACGCCGAAACGCAAGGAGGAGGCGCGCAAGAAAGGGCAGATCGCCGTCAGTCGGGATCTGTCTACCGCAGTCATCCTCTCGAGCGGCATCGGGCTACTGGCGGCCATGCTGCCGATCGGCGTTCAGAAAATGACCGAGATGACCCGCCAAGGGCTCGCGCTCTCGTTCCCTCTGGACTTCCACGAAGGGATGTCGGTCGAGCAGGTGTACTCGGTCGTCATTCAGGCCGGCTTCACAGTGGTGACGCTGAGTCTTCCGGTCGTCGTGGGTATTCTGGTGATGGGGAGCGCTGCGTGGCTGCTGCAAACCGGGTTGTTGTGGCGTGCCAATGCCGTTCAACCGGACGTCGAGCGTATCAGCCCGATCAAGGGGCTTTCCCGCTTGTTCTCGCTGCGTTCTGTGATGGAACTCGTGAAGGGGCTGCTCAAGATCGCGATCGTCACGGGTATCGGTCTGTGGGTAGCACGGTATGACGTACTCCAGATTCCGGGGTTGATCGAGTTCGATCTCGGCACCGTCCTCCAAGTTACTGGAGGTCTCTCCTTGAAACTGAGTTTGGCCGTCGCCGGGGCGATCGCGGTGCTGTCCGGACTTGACTACTTCTACCAACGCTATGAGTGGGAACGAAGCCTGCGGATGTCGAAGGATGAGATCAAGGAGGAACACAAGGCCACGGAAGGCGATCCGCTCATCAAGAGTCGTGTGCGGACCATTCAGCGGGAGATGACGAAGAAGCGCATGATGGCTGCCGTGAAGACGGCGGACGTGGTGATTACCAACCCGACACACCTGGCCGTTGCTCTGAAATATGACACCGGCACGATGGGAGCTCCTGTTGTGGTCGCCAAAGGAGCCAGCTTGGTCGCTGAACGTATTCGCGAACTGGCTCGACATCACGGAGTACCGGTCGTCGAACATAAATTCGTAGCCAGAACGCTTTTCAAACTCGTCGATATCGGGAAAGAGATTCCAAACGAGCTCTACCGCGCGGTGGCGGAGATCCTGGCGTTTGTGTATCGCGCTAGAGGGGTGACCCCGTAAGAAATTCATAGGATCAGACAGCGATGGCAACGGCAATAGAACCAGTCGAACGAAACCAGTTGATCAAGCATCCGGACGTCGTCATATCCGTCGGGGTGGTGGCCATTCTCATGGTGATGCTGTTGCCATTGCCTCGATTTGTGCTCGATTTGTTGTTGAGCTTCGATATCACCTTGTCGGTCATTATCTTGCTCGTCGGACTTCAAGTCCGGCGCCCGATCGAGTTCTCGGTATTCCCGTCGATCCTTTTAATGATCACGTTGTTCAGATTGTCCCTCAACATTGCGTCCACGCGCCTCATTTTGTTGCATGGCAACGAGGGGGCGGGGGCGGCCGGCGAAGTCATTCGGGCCTTCGGGAACTTTATCGTCGGGGGCAATTACACGGTCGGCTTGGTGGTGTTCTCCATTCTCGTCATCATTAATTTTGTGGTGGTGACGAAGGGTGCCGGACGTGTGGCCGAGGTCGCAGCCCGGTTCACATTGGATGCCATGCCCGGAAAGCAGATGAGCATCGATGCGGATCTGAATGCCGGTCTGATCAACGAGGCGGACGCGCGCCGTCGGAGACGGGAAATTGCGGAAGAGGCGGATTTTTACGGCGCGATGGACGGCGCCAGCAAGTTCGTTCGAGGAGATGCCATCGCGGCCGTCATTATCATACTCGTCAATATCGTCGGTGGGTTGGCGATCGGTATTTTGCAACAGGGCATGAGTCCGGCGCTCGCGGCTCAAACCTACACGATTCTGACGGTCGGTGAGGGGTTGGTGGCGCAGATTCCTGCCCTGATCGTTTCGACTGCCGCCGGTATCGTGGTGACTCGCGCCGCTTCGGAAACGGATTTGGGAAGCGAGATGACTCGACAGCTGTTGATGTCTCCCAAACCGGTGGGTATTGCTGCGGGTATTCTTCTCGCGCTTGGATTGGTGCCGGGGCTTCCGCATGTGGCGTTCTTGGCGTTAGGGAGCGCCATTGCCTGGATCGCCTATCAACTCCATCAGCAGGAACAGGTCCAAGCAGCCCCGATTCCCACTCCTGTCACCCCGAAGGCCGAGGAAGGCTTGACCCGAGTCATTCCGCTCGACCTCATGGAAGTCCAAGTGGGGTACGGCTTGATAGGACTCGTCGAGGGAACGCAAGGCACCGCACTGCTCGATCGGATTAAAGCGCTCCGGCGACAATTTGCGGAATCGGTGGGCTTTGTCGTGCCTCCCATTCATATACGGGACAATCTTCAGTTGCGTCCGAACGAATACGCCATCATTTTGAAAGGAGTGGAAGTGGCCAAGGCGGATGTCTTGCCGGGGCATCTATTGGCGATCGATCCAGGCACCGGCCAGCGGGGTTTGGTGCAGGGGATTGCGACCAAGGAGCCTGCGTTCGGGTTGCCGGCTCTCTGGGTCCCGGATGATGCTAGGGAACAGGCTCAAATGGCTGGATACACCGTGGTTGACGCGAGTTCGGCGATCGCCACACATCTTTCTGAATTGATCAAGCGCCATGGCCATGAATTATTGGGACGGCAAGAGGTTCAAGCACTGCTGGACGAAGTTGGAAAAGCGCACCCGAAGCTGGTGGAGGAGCTCATTCCTACGCTGTTGCCGCTCGGAACGGTCGTCAGGGTTCTCGGAAACTTGCTCAAGGAGGGCATTCCCATTCGAGACCTACGGTCGATCCTCGAGGCCGTTTCTGATCAGGCCACCAACACCAAGGATGCGGAAGTCCTTACGGAGTATGCGAGGCAGGCGTTGGCCAGGACCATCACCAAGCAGTATCAAGCGCCTGACGGCAGTCTGCAAGTCATTACCTTGGACCCCCGGCTGGATCGGTCGTTGGCGGAACAGGCGGCGGCATTGCCGCCCGGGGCCACGTTGAATCTTGATCCCACCCTTTCGCACAAACTGTTGACTGGGCTCAAACAAGCCGCCGAACGGGTTGCCGCTCGTGGGCAGCAGCCGATCGTGCTTTGCTCGCAGGTTGTTCGCCGCCATCTCCGTCGACACAGCGATCGTATGCTGCATGCCGTTCCCGTGATGGGACTCAATGAAGTGGATTCCTTCGTCCGTCTGCAGTCGTTGGATACGGTGCGGATCGACTTTGAGTTGGCGCAGCCGTCGTAAGGTAAGCCATGAAGGTCAAGACATTTCACGCGCTCACCATGCAGGATGCCATGCGTGACATCAAGGAAGAACTGGGGCCGGACGCCATCATCTTGTCGGCGAAAGAAGTGCGTGAGGGAGGGCGCCCCCTGAAGGCATTTAATCGACCGGTCCTGGAAGTGATGGCCGCCTCCGATCAAGACGGACAACGGTTTCTTCAGGGTGGAGTAAAAGTGCAACAAGCTTCTCCTGTGAAACCGTCTGATGCCGGGTCGGATTCGACGCTGTCCCCGAAGACCTTTCGACAGACACTCCACGGGATGTTGAAGCCGGATTGTGAGTCGATGATACCGACCGTCGATAAGCGTCCTGCCTCGTTGAAGCCGGCCACAGCGCATGTGGAATCGAATCGCCTTCGGCATCTGCATACCGTGGTGAATGAATTGGGCCGTTTATTGGAAGACTTGTCGCGGAGGGACAGCCGGACAATCGGAAGTCAGCCGTCGCCCATGCCGGTGTTGCTGCGCCGCTCGCTCATCGACCAGGGGATGAATCCCTCCACCGTGGACTTACTCTTGAACGAGGCCGGCAAGGCCGAGCAAGATTTCGATCCATGCGACGACGAGTCGATGCGACGCGCGCTGCATCATGAAATCGTCAAGCGAGTGCGAACGAGCGGGCCGCTGCTGAAAGGGGAGGGCTATCCTTCTATCGGTCTCCTGATCGGGCCCAGTGGAGCCGGAAAGACCGCCGCTGTAGCCAAGCTGGCTTCACATTATCGTCTCGAACAGCGAAAATCCGTCGCCCTTATTACCTTTGATACCTGTCGGGAAACCGCGGTCGAACAGCTGCGGCGGTATGCCAAGGTTGTAGGGGTGCCGTTCGCTTGCGCCCTGTCGGCTCGACAGGTCCATGAAGGGCTTCGTCGCCATACGCAGGTAGATCTGGTGCTGATCGACATGCCCGGGATCGGATCGCGTGATTTGGCGTTGGCCCAAGAACTGCGAAGGCTTCTACCAAAAGAGGTCGTCACGACACATCTGGTCCTTCCGGCTTCCACCAGGGAGCAGGAACTCTGTCGTATCACGAGACGTCTCAGTGATTTGCCGCAGCCGCGACTTCTGTTCACTAAGCTCGACGAGACGGAATCGTTCGGCACTATCTTTGAAGTGGCCCACCAAACCGGTGTGCCTCTTTCCTATTGGAGTATCGGACGACGAGTCCCTGGAGATATCGAGATTGCCTCGTCGGAACGTTTGGCGGCGTTTCTGACAGCGGAACGCTCCGCCCATTCTCAAGTGTTTGTCAATCGGTCGATTCAATCAGCGGAAGCAACTTCTGCATTACTGGGAGCAGAAACTCACCATGGATAACCTGACTGGAGGTCGTGATATGCCGTTTCGAACAAGAAGGTCTGTTCTTACGTCGGAGAGTCCGAGTCGGGATGGTGGCTCGTCCACTCATGTCATAGCCGTCTCCAGCGGCAAGGGAGGAGTCGGGAAGACCAATGTGGTCGCGAATCTTGCCATTGCACTCACGAGGGTTGGAAAGCGGGTGCTGATCTTGGACGCCGACCTCGGCTTAGGCAATCTCGACGTTCTGCTGGGGTTGGTTCCACAGCATACGATCGAAGACGTGTTGGTGGGCACACATACGCTCGACGAGGTCGTGCTCAAAGGTCCAGCGGGCATTCATGTGCTCCCGGCCAGTTCCGGTGTCCCACGTCTGACGGCGCTGACGGAAGCCCAACAGTTGATGATCCAGGAGCAACTGGCGCAGCTCACCTCGGAGATGGATGTGTTATTGATCGATACCGGCGCAGGTATCTCGCCGAACGTGACCTTCTTTGCTGCCGCTGCGGATGAGACGATGATCATCATCTCGCCGGAGCCGACATCGCTTACGGACGCCTATGCACTGATCAAAGTCTTGGCTCGTCAGTATCGGGAACGCCGTTTCAAAGTGCTGGTGAATCAGGCCAAGAGTCCCCGCGAAGCTGCCGAAGTGTTCGGTAAGTTGGACGTGGCGGTAGATCATTTTCTTCATGTGACCGTCGAATTGGTCGGGGCAATTCCCTATGACGACTATATGCATTTGGCGGTCATGCAGCAGAAGGCGCTCTCTGAGTTGTTCCCGGAAGCACCGGCATCCCAAGCATTCAAACGATTGGCGCAACAGATACTCCAGTGGCCGAGGCCTGGTCTCCCTAAAAGTTCCGTACAGCTCATCTGGCAACGAGCGGCAACGCTGGCCGGCAACTGAAACAGGATCGGACATGGGGAGATCATGAGCAAGACAGCCTTGCCGCACGAGCGGAAATCTTTTTCGGCCCAGGGAGTCAGACGCGAACAACTCATCAAGGAGTTTGCCCATGTCATTCGCGCGATGGCACACCGGCTGGCCTTCCGCCTCCCGGCGTACTTGGACGCAGAGGATCTAATTTCGGTCGGCACCATCGGACTCATGGATGCCATGGACAAGTATGATCCGACCAGAGAAGCGAAGTTCAAGACGTATGCGGAGTTCAGAATCCGTGGAGCCATGCTCGATGAGATTCGTTCGATGGATTGGATCCCACGGTCGGTTCATGAACGAATCGGCCTGCTCCAAAAGACTCACACGGCCCTCATGAGCCGGCTGGGACGACCGCCGCAGGATGAAGAGGTGGCGGTAGAACTGAAGATGTCCCTGGACGAACTGGATGATTTCATTATGCGGGCCAGAGGGGCGGTGATGATCAGTGTGGACGATTTAAGTCTTCAGGAGCCGGACGGGCGCAAAGTGGTCAAGATGTTGACCGATACGCACACGCCTGATCCTCTTTCCTCTTTAGTCAATGAGCGAGAGCGTGCATCGCTCGCCGGGGCCATCCAATCGTTGCCGGAAAAAGAACGGCTCGTCCTGACGTTGTATTACTATGAGGAACTTACGATGAAGGAAATCGGAGAGCTGCTGAAAGTCACTGAGTCACGGGTCTGCCAAATCCATACTAAAGCCATCATCAGGCTTAAGGCACACTTGCAAAAACCGAATTGATCGAATCGGCCGACCGACTGAGTCGGCTGCTCGTTTGTATTCGTTCTGATGCCATTTGCGATGTGCCGCCATTGCCCGCCTTCAGTTCTGAGTCGGAGAAACCGATACCTCACTGGACGAGATCTCGACAAGTGCCACTCAGGCCATCAATCAGCAATCATGACGATGCACTGGAAGGTATCACACCCTGGGTTCTCACGATCGCGACCGCGATCTCTTGCATGGTGGTGTGCCTCAGCAACAGTTTGCGGCGTCAGCATAGCGTGGATGGAGGCGACATCGGTCAGTCACGCGAGCATAGCCGACGTTCTCTCTGTGCGACTGGTCATCGGATGGATGGGTCTTTTCATCGCTGCCGGATTCGGTGTGGCAGGACTCTTGTGTTGGCCGTATGGTCAGGACCTCGCACGACGCAAGCAGGATGCTGTGCCGTCGGCGTACGATGGTGTGACCGGTCTCCCAACCCGACGACTTTTCCTTGTACTTCTCAAACAGGCGCTGAGCAGAGCCGAGACGACTAAGCGGCGCGTTGCTGTCTTGGTATGTGTCCTGGAACAGTTTCGCCCGCTGTCCACTTCCTCAGCCGCACCAAATATGACTCTGGCCGTGCGAGTTCAAGCCGCCCGAATCAAGAGTGCGCTCCAACCACACGATGTCGTGGCACGCTTGGACGAATACACCTTCGCCGTGGTCGCCGACAATCTCGAATCATCGGACGAGGCTCGATTGATCGCCGATAAAATCCAGAAGACGATAGCACTTCCACTGTTGATCGAAGGTCAGGAATTGCTGATTTCCTGCCGGATTGGGGGAATCGTGGGGCCGCAAAGTGGGACTGGTGCCGAGTCACTACTTGATGCCGCGTCACTAGCCCTCTCGAATGTTCAAACAGGCAACGTCTCCATTGCATTTGCGTCGGACTCCACAACGCCTTTCTCCTCTCCATCCAGCCAAGCCTCTACAGGCCGAATGCGTCACTACGCGGACGCGCGGCGTTAGTCTCATTGCGAATAACAAGCCAATAGCACGCCAGATTCCATAGCCTACCGTCACCGCATCAGGCGCAGGATGGGGGACTGTATAAGGCCGCGCTCACAATGAGAAGGAGCGAAGGCCTTTCAGCCGCCTATGGACTCGGCTGGGGACACGCCAGCTTGCTTGAGAATGGCGCACAGAGTGCCCTCGGGCATGTCGCCTGGATGGTTAGGAATGGTTGTGTACCGAAGAGTGGACGGATTGAACCACATCTCGTGACTGCCTGCAGCTTGACGATTGAACTGAAATCCAAGGGCTTTGAGCCGTTGAACGATTTCTCGATACTTAAAGCCGGCCAGTCGCCCCATTAGGCATTGACGATGAGGGGATAATCGAATTCATCGCGGGCCGGTGGTAGGGAAGGCTCTCCTTCGCGCTCCTGTGTGGCTTCCAAGAGCTTCTTGGCAACATCGCGGGCGATCTCGATGGTTTCTTGAACTTGACATTCCCCGTAGCTCGCTACGGGGTTGGCCTCTCCTTCCGAGAAGTCTTCGGAATTGAGTTCTGTGATACCCCGCAGCTTGCTGCGGGGAGCTTCATTAGTACGCCCTTGTACTACAAGTCCCTGTATGACGTCGGATGTTGCGAGATAGACGCCCTCAGGGAGTTTTTCAATATGGAGGTTGACGATGCGCTCCATGTGAACCTCATCCGTGGATAAATCGAGCCTTTGTT
>JAICWG010000198.1 GCA_025934915.1 Nitrospira sp. | reverse complement strand
CGGTCATTACATTACATTCTCCACTACAACAATAAGGAATGGTACAGACTGTTCATCTGCCCCAAACTGCCACGGGAAAGCAATCTCTGTGGCGCATTATGCATCAGTTCGTTTCAATTTGGTCGGTTGAAACGGTGAGACTGCAAGGACGGGACCGGAAGGCTTGTAATTGAAGCCTATCGACAGGAGTATTCATTTGCTGGATCCATCGGATCCTCGACCATTGCGGTCACTCGACCAAGCCGTTGATCTCCTTGGTTGCGGGATCAAGAATGTCCGCGCATGTCTTCTTGTCGGAGGCGATGTGCAGTGCCCTCGTTTTGATCTGTATTTCGGGGACCAATTGCGCCGGTATATCGGTCATCCGTTTGCGATGATGACCCTGCTTCGCACTTGCCGGATCGTGTCGCAGACGATGTTGAAAGCGGTGCCCTTCGACAGGTAGACGGAGGCACCGGCCTCGTACATCAACTGCTCCAACTTCGGATCCTCGTGCATCGACAGGCCGATCACGGCGATGTCCGGGAATCGGTGCTTGATGCGGCGGGTAGCCTCCACGCCGTTGAGCTTCGGCATGTTGATGTCCATCAGGATGACGTCCGGATGGACGGACGCGGCGAGCTCCACCGCCATTTCGCCGTCCACCGCTTCGGCGGCGATCTCGAATCCCGGTTCGCTTTCGAGCATGCTGCGCAGGCCTTGTCGCATGATCTGATGGTCGTCCACCAAGAGAATACGAATCTGAATGGAATGGTCTTCCGCACTGCCTGCCATGGCTGCCGCATCGGTTTGGTCCTCCTGATGCCCGGCCGGTGTCGAGATCGTTAAAAGGGTCCGCAAGGGCAGCAGAATGGTGACCCGGGACCCGCGTCCGAGTCTGGAGGAGACGCGGATGTGTCCATTGATCGTGCGCAGTTGCTCGCGCAGGTTGAACAGACCGAACCCGCCCTCCTGGGTGGGTGCCTGCTTGCCTTTCATTTGAAACCCGGCGCCGCGATCCTTGACTTGAATGGCGAGATAGCCGCCGATTCGGCGCAGCCGCACCGTTGCTTCGGTGGCCTGCGCATGCTTCAGCACATTGAAGAGCAGCTCATGGAGCGACTGGTGCGCGATGCGCAGCACGTCGGGATCCAAGAGCTTCCGCTGGCCGTCGTCCACCACGCGGACGGTCAGCCCATGACGCTGGAGCTTGGCCGTCACCCATTGGACCGCCGCCGCCAGATCCCCGTCGTCGCCGAGTATCGGCGGCTGCAGATCGCTCATCAATTGCCGGGTGACCGCCAACGCTTCTTTGAGCAGCCCGGTGACCGGGACGATGCCGGACGTGATCGATGGCGTCGTAGCACGCGACAGGGCCGCCAGCTTCATCCGGCAGAGCGCAAGCGTCTGCGCCAGGTTGTCGTGCAGCTCGGTCGCGAGGCGTTGGCGGGCCAGTTCATCTGCCTTGCGCAGCTGGGTCGCGAGCGATTGGAGACGCCCTTGATACTGCAGCAGCGCCTGGGTCCGCTGCTTACGCTCGGTAATATCCATAAACGTGAACACGAAGTCGGTCGTGCGGCTGTCTTCCGTGACGGGAAAGGCAGAGCATTCAACATCCAGTACGACCCCATCCTTGCGGTGAAACACTTGCTCGGTGAGTCGCGGGGAGTCCCCATTGGAGAGCGCGCGCACCAGCACGCACCGGTCGTCACAGGGTGCGTTTCCTCCGTCGTGCACCTGGTCGTGGAAGGAGCGCCCCAGCAGTTCGTCGGGCGTATAGCCCAGCATCTTGGCCGCTGCTCGGTTGATGAAGGTGCAACGGCCCTGGTGGTCCAATCCGAAGATGCCCTGATCCGTCGTTTGCAACAAGAGATGGTACTGCGCCTGGGCCGCCGTGGCGCGCAGGCGTTCCGCCTGGGCGACCCGCCATTCCTTCCGCAGCCGTGCCTGCATCCACATGAGCAGATAGAAGATCGGCGCGACAATAGCGGCTCCCGCCGCCGCAACCTTGAGATGAAAATTTTGAACGGGCTGCACCAGCGACGCGGTCGGGATGCGTACCAGCACTGTCCACTGGAACGCATCGAGCTCGTCCCACCGCCTGGTGCGGCTGTACCCGGTGATCACCGGAATGTGCCGGCGCAGGTGCATCTCCTCGATATATCCGGCCGGACCTTGGCGGGCCATTTCTAGCGACCGCAGTGTGAGGGTGGAAAGGTTGGATCGGCCCTTGTGAGTCAAGTCGCTGTCGATGTAGGCCACGCCATCCTCGGCGATAATCTGGTACTCGACGTTGGTCAACGTAGAATTTGTGTTCCGCAAACCGTGGAGCGTTTCCACGGCAATGGCTTCCAAGTCCAGGATGGCGATGCGGCTCGTGGCCACGCCGGCAAAGACTCCGTGCGAATCATAGATGGCCAATGCGATGGCAATCGCGTCCGGTGCGCCTTTTTCGGTCAGGAAAGCATCCACTCCTCCCAGCAGCGTCGCATCCGGCCGGCCCGCTGCCCGTGCGCGGACCGCCTGAAACCAGGGGGTTCTGCTGACGTCCGTGCCTCGCGGCGATTCAGCGGAAGTCGTCCCCACCAGGCGTCCCTCTCTGTCCGCCACCCCAAGCCAATGGTACGCCTCATAGGTGTCCCGAACCGTATCCAGATAGCGCTGCACGAATGCTGGATCGTCCTTCATGCTGTTCGAAAAGACAACCGCCATGGCGCGCAGATCGCCATAGCGCTCGTAGATCGTCCGGTCGAATTTCGAGGCAATTTCCGCCGCCCCCAAGCTGAGCGCTTCCCCCGCTGTCCGAATCAGCGTCTGTTGGACATATTGCCAAGCGGCCAGCCAAGTAACCACGATCACCACCGCGATCGCCGCAATCAGCAAGGGCAATTGGAAGGGAAGGGGTTTAGAAGTCCTCATGGTAAAGCAGAGGAGGTCAGGAGGAGGCCATATATATGAATTGCGCGACTACTCAACCTGGGAGAATCCCTAGTCATGTCATGAAGCGCGGGTCCGACCAGGACTCTACCGGTGCGCTGCCTCCCGCGTCATCGGGTGGCTCACGCTCAGTTAGCTGCGGGCTTCGAGCGCTATCGCGCCAATCAGTCGGAATCATCGTCATTGCTCTCTGATTTGTCATCGGAATGTACGGACTCGATCACCCTGTTTCACATTGACATCCAACAGCGCTTGGGTTACCCGTGACCGGGATGATAGCCCAAGGCTACGGGCTGTACTGCTCAATCAAACGGATACAGTAACCGAACTTCTGATCATACTTCCTCGCCTCGCGTGATCCATGGTTGGCTGAGGTTGTGAGGACCTCACCCTATCTAGGTAACATGACTCGGGGTTTGTGAAGAAAGGTACCGAGATGCCCATCGGAACGTTGGTGTGGTGGATATTCCTGCTAGGCCTCACCTCCGGCTGTGCGATTAGACAAGGGCCGCTTGTTCATCCCGAGGTTGTCGAACGGCGATGCGGGCCGGTCTCAACCGTTCAACGAGCGACCGATCAACATCTTCGCCTTCATGCCGACACAGAAATCCCGTCTGGCAATACTGATGTGCTGGCCGGGCGATTTTCTCCGCAATCACAGATTATCGCCACCAGTCTTGGTGTGAAGGAACTTCTTGTGCAGATGACGGTGCTTGAGAGTAAGGCGGAGCGAGACGTAACGGCAGCCCTCCAACGCCTCCAAGTGCAGCAACAGATCTCGAATCGTATTTTGCTGGCGTTGCTAGATGTTGCCAGGTCCGCTGCCGAAGCGGATTGCGAAGAAAAACGAGCCGATCAGCTTGCAGAACTGTTGCGAGAAGAGCGCGACAAACACATTCGCCACCTACTCCTCATCTCTATCGTGGGTGATGCCATGATCGGCATAGTCGCGGGAGGCTTGAACTTGGCGGTGCTGGAAACCGCCGCGGCCGCCGCTGAGATACTCGGGGGATCTGTGGCTACGTGGTTTGGCGTCGCATCCCTTTCCTTATCCGACGAAGCACGCCACGACTTCCGACATCAGCGCAACCTCTTGCAAGAGGTGTGGATCGGGCCGAAGGAATCTGCGCTGATTCCTCCCTCGGTATGGCGGCACATGACCCGTCCGTTACCCGAGGATCCTGAGCAGTACTCCTTGCGAGAATCGCTCATCATGCGCTGGCGGCAAGACGGCCGTTTGGGGGAGGCCGGTTCGGAACTGGAACAGCGGCGTATCGCGCTCTTCTTCGGCGAGGGTGGCTCGTATAGCATTGAAGACCTTCGAGACCGAGCCGCCATGCTGGAACTCCTCAAAACAGATGTCAATCTTATGAGTCAAGATCTCGAGCGGCTCATGGAAGAAATTCTTTTACAAGGTCACGGAAAAGGATGAATCCATTGTTCGTTCGCCTTGATGTGCCACTGACCACTATGAAATTGAACTCGCACTCATGTGTGCGACCCGATGTGGTGCGAGAAAATCTGATCATCCAGAACTTATACATGGACTGCTGACGAACGTATCGGTGAATCTACTCGTTGCTTTCTGTCAGGTTGCAAGGGAATAGCCTCGACTACCGTCCAGGCATTGACGTGGACAGGCTGTCCGCTACCCATTTGACGATTGCACTCTCTTTCTACTCATCGGTAGACTGAAGACATGCTGTCCTCCCAAAACCCAACAGATAAGTGGTGGCTACGGGGCGTCATCGCGCGATCAGTCGGCATCGTCGCCGTTGCTCTTGGATTTGTCCTCGGCATGTACGGACTCGATCGCCCTACCTCACCCTGGCTTTCGACGGCGCTTGGATTACTCGTGACCGGGATGGTGGCCCAGGGGTATGGGCTGTACTGCTCGATCAAACGGATGCAGCACCAGAATTCCAGGTAAGGCTTCGCTCGATTCTGTACCTTTTCTGTTCTTTACGGAGCGGAAGAGTTACGTATTACGATGGAAAAGTGTCTAGGAGGCAGGTCTCCACGGAACGTGATGTTCATGCCACGGTGCTGTGTGGAATCGACGGATTAGAAACCCGCCGTCATCAATGCGAACACGACAGCTGCTATCATGACAATCGCAATGGCGATTAACATGAGCGGAGGGTTGTCGCCAAACATCCCAGCCATTTGCTTCCTCGTTTAGCAGGCTGCTGAAAAAGTCCGCCAGCGGCGTTCTCGCATCGCTCAGAGACTCAACGTACCGAAGCGTACGCCTCGCCTCTTCGCTTGCTGCGGCCTTGCTGGACAGCCTTTTTGAGCATCCTGAGCTTAATTTGGTGTCAGCACCGAACGGACACTTCCGCCCATATTTGAGGCATCAACCGATGCTTTTCCGCAGCCTGTTAGAGAGGAGACTTAGGCCATCTTAGCTGAGGCCCGGAGGATCCTCACGATCTTCTCCCGTGAGCACCTCAGCTTCCTGCGCGTCGAGTTCCTGCAACTCGGTCAGAATGCTCCGGAGCACCTGCCTGCGTTGCTGAAGTCCCTTCATGGGGATGTCTCGCGTCAAAAAGGTTCTTGCGCCGATTCCGGCAAATTGACCAACGCTTCTGACCTGCCCCCTATAAACCAGGCCGGAGCTGGAGTTAGGATTCCGGCCGACGGAAGGAGGGGGCATGGCACGAAAACGGTATGCGGCAGAGGAGATCATCGGGCATCTGCGGACCATCGAGATTGAAACGGGCCGAGGGCTCGGGCTCGCCGAGGCCTGCCGGAAGCTGGGTATCACCGAGCAAACCTTCTATCGGTGGAAAAAAGAATACGGCGGCTTGCGGATCGATCAGGCCAAACGGCTGAAGAGCCTTGAGCAGGAGAACGCGCGGCTGAAACGGCTCGTCGCCGATCTCTCCCTGGACAATAGCATCTTGAAAGAGGTCGCGGCGGGAAACTTCTAAGCCCGGCCCGACGCCGAGAGGCGGTCCAGCATGCCGTGGCCGTCTTAGCTGTGTCGGAACGCCGGGCCTGTCGGGTGGTGGGACAATGCCGGGCCACGCAGCAGTATATACCCTGCCAACCAGAAGACGAGGGGCCGCTGCGAACCCGGATCGTGGCACTCGCTCGTGCCTATGGGCGGTACGGGTACCGGCGGATCACGGCCCTGCTCCAACAAGAAGGGTGGCGGGTGAACCACAAACGCGTCGAGCGGATCTGGCGAGAGGAGGGCCTGAAGGTGCCGCAGAAGCAACCCAAACGCGCTCGACTGTGGTTGGCGGATGGCTCGTGTCTACGGCAGCGCCCGCTCTACCCGAATCATGTGTGGTCGTATGACTTTGTGATGGAACGCACACACGATGGGCGCCCCTTGAAACTGCTGACCGTGATCGATGAATACACGCGGGAGTGTCTGGCGATTGCGGTCCGTCGCCGACTCACCTCACGGGAGGTGCAAGAAGTGTTGGGTGAGTTGTTTCTGCGCCATGGCTGCCCGACGCATATCCGGTCGGACAATGGTCCGGAGTTCATCGCCAGGGCGCTGCGAGCCTGGTATCGTATGCTTGCGGTGGCGCCCTTGTTCATCGAACCGGGCAGTCCCTGGGAGAACGGGTATGTGGAATCGTTTAATGGGAAGTTGCGGGAGGAGTTGCTGAATGGGGAGCTCTTCTATACGCTGCAGGAAGCGCAAGTCCTCATTGAACGCTGGCGTTATCAGTACAATACGCAGCGCCCACACAGTGCGCTGGGGTATCGGCCACCGGCCCCAGAGACTCGCTCGGTCGTCCCGCTGAGGTGTCTCTCGGCGTGACTGAACTCAACAGGTGGCCTAACAACAGGGGGCGAGGCACTTCGGCCTCGCCTACAGTGGCATATTTGTACGCCTCCACGTACCGATGGTTGGCGCCGTAGATGTTGATCAAGAGGTCTTCCGTCTCGGCATCAAACTGCTCGAAGGTGGGATTCACCACCGTGTGGTGCGCAAGGCCTTCGAGCTTCTCGATCTGCGACTTGAGCACATCGCTCCGGGTTTGGGCATGATACATGGAATTGACTTCAGTCATCACTGCATCTCCTTTCCTATTGGAAGCCATGTGATCCAGCTAAGCCGCCAATAATCGCCTCCAAAACGATGCCATACGCAGCTGATATTCGGTATGGCCGCACTGTGGGCACTCGAAGACGATAGCTTTCCCTTCGTCAGCCTCTTCCATCTGTCGGGTAGGGAGCCTTTCAATCATTGGGACACGGCATTGTTCACGAATCATGGCTGCCTTCTCCTCAAAAATGATCCCGACGTACCGAGATATTTTGCTCCTCGGCTGCAAAGATTGCATCACGCCCTGAAAAGGGTTGGCGTTCCACGGCAACCTCCTGACCTTCTGCCTTTCATAGTAATTGCTCAGCACTTCGTACACCGCTAGGACATTCCCTTGTTGCAGAATCGCAGTGCATGAGCAGCGGATCTTGAGAAAGACGTGGGAGGACGTTTGCCTTTGACGTCGAACTGTATCATCGTGAAACACCGACAACAGTGCTAAACCCTATCTTGTAGCTTTCCTAGTTGTTTATCATTCCTCTTTATGTCATATATAACATGCCTAATACGCCCCATTTAATCAATGATATTTGATGTGTTCCAGTAGAGAGCAAACGAGGGAGGACCTTATGATCAAAGTCCAGAGTCAACTCGTCCAGCAGACATTGGCGGCGATAACGCTCGTCCTAGTTCTCGGTGCTCTATCGATGATCTGGCCCGCCATCATGGCCCTGTTGCTAGGTGTACTACTGCTGCTCGAATCTTGCGGCGTCGAACAGGAGATGGCGGTGCTGTCGTGGACCGAGGTCAGCAATTTGTCGATCGTCTTCGGTTCTCTTCGGCGACCCGGTCTTCCGGCGATTCTCTCGTGACGAGTTCGAGCGGTGCCTTCGACTGCCGAAAGCATTCCGCCAGGTGAGGATGGGCTCCGGGATGCTCATGAGCGCCAACGCGGAGGCTCGATTCTGCGAGACGGTCGAGATGGGCGAGACAAGCGTGCCTATCAGCTGTCGGATGTGCTCGTCACATGAGCCTCGCTCTTCG
>JAICWG010000243.1 GCA_025934915.1 Nitrospira sp. | reverse complement strand
TCCGAGAAGTCTTCGGAATTGAGTTCTGTGATACCCCGCAGCTTGCTGCGGGGAGCTTCAGTATCGAACACAAGGGCCGCAAGGCGATCGTCACGGGGTCAACGGCGGGCATCGGTCGTGCCACCGCGGAAGGGTTGGCCCGTGCCGGCGCGTCGTTGTCATCAACGACCGTGGAAATGCCCGGGTCGACGAGGCGGTGCGGCAGGCCTTTCCTGAGAGCGAAATCTCGGGCATCGCCGCCGATCTCTCGACGGCGGAGGGTGCCGAGGCCTTCGTCGCACAAGCACCGGACGCCGACATCCTTGTCAACAACCTCGGGACGGCCATGCTGAGGGACTTCTTCGATACGACCGACGAGGATTGGCTGAGCATTCTCCAACTCAACGTTATGAGCGGCGTGCGCATGACGCGCCATTACTTACCGGGGATGGTACGGAAGGGCTGGGGCCGCATCGTTTTCGTCAGCAGCGAGTCTGCAGTCAACATTCCCAAGGAAAAATCGAGAAGATGGGGACGGATCTTGAATCCTGCATAGCGGGCTCACCGCAACGGAGGTTAGTCACCGTGCCTACCGGGATACGGCTATGGCCTGTCCAAGATCCGCCGCGCTGTGGGATTGCACTCTTCGACTATCAGTCGCATTATGAATGCCCAGGAATAATATAATGCACAATACAAGATCCGACCCTTATTTTCCGATCTCGTGAGATTTTTTTCTCCGCCACCAATCGGATTGTCTCGGCTGCGCCTGACTCGATTGCCAACCGCGGGCCTACGTCGTGATCAAACCGGCAGCCCGAAACCAGCCCAGGGCTTCTGCCACAGCGGCGCCGCAGTCGCGCATGGGTTGCAGTCTCAATTCCCGCGCCGACTGACGTCCATCGAAGCGAAAGTGCCTCTGCGTCAGTCGAACCCCCGTGACCGTTGCCATGGGCACAGCTGCGGTGAAGTGGCTGCAAACCCGTTCTTCGAGATAAGCAAAGCCGAGGGCAAGCGCGTAGGGAACTCGCCATCGGGGCGCGGGCCGGCCGCTTAGCTTGGCCAATAAAAGCAAAAGGTCACGGATGCTCCAGTCTTCAGCGGCCAACAGATAGCGACGGCCAATCTCGCCGCGATCGGCAGCAGCCCAGATTCCGGCGGCGGCGTCGCGAACGTCGATGAGATTGAGACCGCCGTTCAGATGGCCTTTGACCCGACCATTGCAAAAATCACAGATCAAGCGGGATAGTGGCCCCAGGTTAACGTCACCGAGACCAACAGCGATGGTGGGCCGAACAATCACCACCGGCTGTCCGGCTTCCACGGCTTCCTGGGCAGCCTGTTCGGCGAGCCACTTGCTGCGACAGTAAGGCCCGATCATGTCGCTCAGTGAGGTCTGGGTTTTTTCCGTGATCATTTCCTGACCACGCGCCGTCGCGAGAATTGATTCCGTGGAGACGTGGACGATGCGGCGTGCGCCGGCGCTCCGGGCGGCTTCGAGCACATGGCGCGTCCCTTGGTGGTTGACTTGCTCGAAGTCATCCGGGTTGCGCGCCCACAGGTTGGGATTGGCCGCCAGGTGCACTACAACGTCACAGTCGCCCGTCGCCTGCGCCACGGCCGCTCCATCGCGGATGTCGGCGAAGACTATCTCGATCTGGTCTTGCGGCAAGTGCGAGACCGACGCACCCGGCTTCTCTAGCACACGCACCACATAATTCGCAGCGACGAGCTGCCGCACCAAGTGCGAGCCGATGAATCCCGCGCCGCCTGTGACTAGGACCCTGCGTGGCTTCATAGGATCAGCTCGTCCAACCTCTGCAGAGCTGGTTGGAGTGGTCCTGCTTCCATGCGTTTGAGCAGCGCGTAGGCTCGACGATTTAGGGGACAGGGACGATCACCCGCCAGGTGCAGAAGATGTCCGTTGTAGTTGTCGATCTCGGTGCGACCTTTGGGAACGTCCCCCGACATGGAACAATACGTATTGTGCAAGCTCACGGAAAACGGCCATGCGAGCGCCCAGGCGAGCGCTCGGCAGCGCAGGATACGGTCGACTGTGTCGGGGTGAAATGGTCCGATCTTACCCAAAGGCACCTGAGCATCTTTTAGGATCCGGTAATTCTCGCGCAACATGGCAAAGAACAGCTGCCGCGCCCTGCAATTGATCAACAGCTGGCCGTTATCAAGTCCCGCAGCCGCCGCGAGCGGGCTGATAGCGGAGTTATACATCAATTTTGCATATTTGTAGGGCAGGATCTCTACGACCTTCCGGACCCGAAAACGGCCGTGTCGCCGCAGTACTTCGATCAGCGATTCCACAGAGGTAGATTCGCGGAGGCGCTCGCTCAAGGCAGTGTGCCCAATATGCAGACTCCCCCCTCGGGTGATTCGCGTGTGCGTTTTTTGAGGAAAACACTCGGAGACGAACGAGGCGATGCCTTCGATATGACTGCGCTCGATCAGGTCGGGATCAAAGCCATTCTGAACTGGAATGACGGTAACTGTCGGAGGCAGTCGATTTAGCACGGCCTTGTTGTCATAGCATTTCGTACAAAGAAGGATAACGCCCTCTTGCGGCGGCTGCCACTCCGTAAAATGGACGAACTTTGCCGGAAGCAAGGGATGCCCATCAAGACCCACGCCATGAGCGCGCCCCCAGCGCACCTTGGCTGGGTCGGCCTCAACAAAGATCACGTCGATACCGCCCGCGCACAAAGCATAGCCCAGGGCACATCCGATGCCGCCCGCTCCCACCACGAAGACTGCGTTCGAAAGATGATCGGCCATTTCCCTTTAACTATAAGGCTTCGATTCCGAGCGTATAGATATTCGAGCAGATCCTTAGGCGATTGTGAGCTGCTCGATTATAAACCGTTCGTCGCATCCAGATACAGGCCCATCGCGCCAATAGTGACAAGAGCGCCGCCCATGCCGAGCGGCGCTAGCCAGTTCAAATTAAGCCAACCGCCGACCGTCGCTCCGGCCATCAGAGAAACGACCTGAAGAATTTCACTTTGCCGTTCTTGGAGGCAAAATTGGGGTCGGATCTTGCATCGTGCATGGCGCAGGACACCAGGTGCGATCTTGCCATTCAATACTCCAGTAAACTCCGCCAAGCTGCCGCGTTGCCGTTTCCTCCATTGTGCTTCGCATGGCTATCTTGACGCTGTCGGACAGACTGTGGTACTCCGTCGGACAGGAGGTAGTGCATGCCGCTTATTCAAGTGTCAGCCAGATTAAATCCCATACAGCTTCGGCGATCCCAGAAAGCGCTCGGTGCGAAAACAACAAGCGAAACACTACAGCGCGCCTTGGATTTGGTCACGGAAAAGGCCGCGCACGATCGTATCCTCCAGCGCTATTATAGTGGTGTGGGCAAGCCCGATGCCTTCGGCGAAGACCATTAAGTTCGCGCGGCTTGATACCGCGATCTACATTGAGAACTTCAGATCCTGACGCTTCACGTTTCGCCTGCTGCAATCTCCTTATATTATCCGTTGTTCTTCTGTCGTGCTCCACGAATTGCTCCGCGGGGCTCGAACAGCCACTGAACGGAAGTTTGTTTTGGAATTGAGTCAGCGGTGCCAAGTGTTGACGCCAACGGAACAACAGTGGTTGAAGTCCGCCGAGATCCTCCATCGGCTCAGACGACAAGAGCACTATGAGGCCGCCAAGTTGCGCGACCTGGCCTTTGATGTGTTGATCACCCTGTCGGCAAGGAGTATAGGCGCCAGGGTGATCACGACCAATCACGAAGACTTTCGCGCGATTCAGCAAGAGCTACCCTTTCATCTCATCTCCTGTGTTGGGAATAGAGACAGGGTCGAGATACAGCGAATCAAAAACGAAGTTTTGGTCGAATCTTGAACTATGCATGGTGTAGAAGAGCAGATTCGGCCTTGCCACTCAGTACCCCACCAAACACCCATATTCGCCAGCCACTCTTCTCTTCATCGCGCCGCGCCGTGGGGCGATTCTTGATGTAGTACTTCAGCCACTCCACGACACGAGAAATAGATACCCAACATCTCGAAGCGGCTGAGGGCGGCCTCGATGGCAAGCTGCACGACCAGATGGAAATGATTGGGCATCAGGCAGAACCCAATAATCTTGGCAGGATAGGCTTTAGCCGCGCCGAGCAGATCGAGGAAAAGGGGGCGGTTCCAGTGCTGACCACGCCTGTCACGTGTTGGACCGTAGCAACGGCGAGACCGCCGTCTTTCACAAGGACGTCGGCTATGCCGCCTTCAGGACAGGAAGACAAGAGAAAAGTAGCCTGTCCTCTTTTATCGTCTCCGCGGTGCATAACGCCTCTCGCCTGGCCCCGGCTTCATTCCTTTCACTTCGAGCATACGAACGAGACAATGTTCCGGCCTCTCTGTATCCGTCCACCATAATCCTCGAGGCCGGCATGGAGTCCCTGTCCTCTTCGTAGACCGCGATGCGACGGCATCTGATGGCCCGGATGGCACATTTGAGTCCGAACCGGTCTGCCTAGCACAAGATTGATCTCGATATCGAATCCCGATAGACCGGGACTGGCGGCAATCGATACCGTCATAAAGCCGGTGCCAGCAAGCGGATTTACCGAGAATTTCTCACCCATGCCTCAAATGGCCCTACCACTTTTCGGCACAGAAGTGGTGGGTGCAGTTATCTCGTGGGATTGCTCACCAGAGGTCTTCTTGCTCGTCGCGTCTCCTCTTGTATCAGGCACATCGGCATCCAGCTCGGTTCGCTTCGTGGAAAGAAAATGCACTAGGCCTCGACGCTCTGTCAAGTATAGAACCTTAAGGGCTAACAGGAAACCACTCCAAACCGAGGGCTACGCGGGTTACCGGAACCGCGATGTCGGCACGACCCTCGCTCGTGAGATCTGCGACAAAGCGTGGGTGCTGATCCACGCGCCAGCCCTGGTTATAGGCGAAATCCTTCACAACCAATGTGGGACCTTGAAAGGTGCCGTTCTCGTTATTCAGCGCCACTCACACCCCTTTCATCGCCGAACCCGACAATATCGGCGCCGGCATATCCGTTCGCGTCTGCCCGAAATCGTGGGTGATCCATGGTCCAATTCTGATTCGTTCCACACATGTGTTCCCTCCATTTAAACGATT
>JAICWG010000272.1 GCA_025934915.1 Nitrospira sp. | reverse complement strand
CGTGAACCAGGTCGGCGCCGGCTCGTCCTGGAGCGACTTCACGTACTGATTGAAGCCCGCGATCGCCGCCCGCTTGCACGATTGCATCGACCCGCTCTCATCGAGGATCAAGGACACGTATAACGGCTGAGGAGTCTCCTGTTGCCCGCGCTGCTCGTTCATGGTCACCTCCGCTTGGGTTAGATGGCCATGATCATAATGGTAGGGCGTGACAGGGCGGGTCCCAAGACAACAGTAAGACGAGTTGACCAAAAACTTCGAACGTACGGTGACTTAGAAGGAAAGGCGGGACGGAGCCAGCACCTGAGGCGTGACATCCAAGGTCACCGGCCTACGCAGCAAGCCATGGTTGTGAAGCCTTGGCAAAGGGAGCATGTTTCGGCGACACCTCCGAAGCGGAACTTTGAGGCTTCGTCCGCGCTGGAAGCTGGAAAAAGCACTGGTTGGATATATCCGTGCGCCGTTATTATGAGGCGCACGGCACGAGCAAGCTTGGTTTGGTGAGCCGGCTGGGACTCGAACCCAGGGCCCTCGCCTTAAAAGGGCGATGCTCTACCGACTGAGCTACCGGCTCACTGAAGGGATAAAGAACCTGGTCGTTAACTTTCTATCATTCGCTCAAACACTGCTGCGGACAAACGAAGGTCCATCCTAGCATTCCCGCCCGGTAAATGACCATTGACTATTTTCAGGAGCGTTTGGGGTGCCGGCGAGAGCAGTCCAATGGATTCCGCAGCATAATCGTTTCCGCGCGTTTGGACCCGGTCGAGATCATATCGATTCGACACTGCGACAACTCTTCGACGCGAGCCAAGTAGCGTTTCGCTTCGACCGGGAGCCGCTTGTAGCTGGTCGTCCCTGTCGTCGCGGTGGTCCATCCTTTCATCCGTTGATAGACCGGCTCGCAGCTGGTCAACAGGTCCAAATCAGCCGACATGCTCTTATAGATGGTACCCCCATGTCTGTACCCGATACAGAGCTTCAACTCCTTGCAGCCGTCGAGCACATCGAGTTTGGTCAGAGCCAGAGAAGTGAGCCCATTCACCAGCGTCGCATGACGAACCACGACCGCATCAAACCAACCGCATCGCCTCGCACGTCCTGTGGTCGAACCGAATTCCCGCCCTCGTTCCTGGAGCCCTCGTCCGATCTCATCGGTCAGCTCGGTCGGAAACGGCCCACTCCCAACTCTTGTCGAGTAAGCCTTGGCGATGCCCATGACTGCATCGATCATGGTGGGGCCGACGCCGGTACCCGTACAAGCCCCGCCTGCCGCCGCGCTGGACGAAGTCACATAGGGATAGGTGCCGAAGTCCACATCCAGGTTCGTGCCTTGAGCCCCTTCAAATAAGACCGTCTTGTTTTTCTCTATCGCACGATTCAACAACACGGTGGTGTCGACGATATGGCTCTTGAGTCGATCGGCATAAGCCATATATTGATCGAAGACTTTGTCGACTTGAAACGTTTCGACTTTGTACAATCGCTCCAAGAACCAGTTCATCTCGACAAGATTCTCTTCGAGTTTTTTCTTGAACAATGATGCGTTCAGCAGATCCCCCATGAGGATTCCGATACGCGCCATCTTGTCGGCATACGAAGGCCCGATTCCACGGCCGGTCGTGCCGATTTTCCGTGACCCCTTGGACTGTTCAGACGCCCGGTCGATCGCTTTATGATACGGAAGGATCAGGTGCGCCCGCTGACTGACCGCGAAATTCTTGCCGATCGTGATGCCCTTGGTCTGGAGCAGATCCATCTCTTCGATCAAAGAACCAGGATCGACGACGACGCCGTTGCCGATAACGCAGGTCGTCCCCCGGTACAAAATTCCCGACGGGATAAGATGGAAAATATAGGTCCCCCGCTCGTTGATTACGGTATGCCCAGCGTTGGAGCCTCCCTGATAGCGCACGACAATGTCGGCGTCCCGGGCTAAGATGTCAACGATCTTACCCTTGCCTTCATCGCCCCACTGAGCACCGATAATGACGAGATTACCCATTAGTTGAGAAAGTCCACAGCCGGCGTCCGCACGAAAAAATGGCTCTGACCAGATTGGGAGATCAGAGCCAAGGGGGCTCATGGTAGGTGCAGCCTCTTCTTTTGTCAAGTTGGTCATTGAGATACTTCGCATTCAAAGCTTTGCTCTGGTTACATGACACTGTGAGGCAGCGATCGGTCGGTTGACTGGTTCTACACTGCGTGTTAGCATGCCCGAGTTGTTCAACGCCGCAATTTTCCATATTAATTTGGTTTCTGAATCTCCCAGGGTGGGGCTGTAGCGCAGTTGGGAGCGCGCGTGAATGGCATTCACGAGGTCGCCGGTTCAATCCCGGCCAGCTCCACCAAACCGCACTTCGTGCGTACCCTCGGCTATTCAAGGTTTTTCATAATTGAGCCAACGGATAAAACCCACAAGTGTTTTGCGGTTTCCTGATAATCGGTTATGTCGGCCGCTCTTTTGGGATTTATCGTAATTGTCGCGGTCGGATAACCGACTCAAGTGTCTAACGATTCGGATTCTAGAATGTTCACTGTGATTAATTTCATCACCTTGCCTCGCCTCCCAACCTCCTAGCCATTCACGTCGTTCGAGTTCATCTCGGGTGGTGACCCAGTCGTCCCATTTCATACGGAAGGTTTGTGCCGATGCTCCAAATTGAATCCATCAGCAAGCAATATTCCACGAAGGTGCTGCTCACTGAGACCTCTGCGCACCTTCGTCCGAATTCACGAGTCGGCTTGGTGGGGCCGAACGGCGCCGGGAAAACGACCCTCTTTCGCATGGTCCTTGGTGAAGAGTTGCCGGACAAAGGCTCAATCCGCAAGCGGCCTCGGCTTCGGATCGGCTACCTCCCGCAGGAGCTCGAAACAATTACCGGGAAGACCGTCCTCGACGCGGCGCATCGCGATGAGTACCCTGAGCACGAGGCCAAGCGCATCTTGATGGGGCTGGGGTTTACGGAGGTCGATTTTGATCGTCATGTCGAGAAACTGTCCGGAGGATACCGGATGAGGGTCGCGCTGGCGCATCTGCTCTTATCGAATCCCGATGTGTTGATGCTTGACGAGCCGACCAACCATTTGGACAAACCGACCCAGCGTTGGTTCGAACAGTTTCTGCTCCAATCCGGCATGACGCTCCTGATCATCAGCCACGATACCGCTTTTCTGGACCGCGTGGTCACGCACATCTGGGAATTGCGCCATCACAAGATCGAGGAATACCGAGGTAACTACTCGCTCTTTCGACAATTGAAAGCGGAGAGAGATGCTCAACTACACGCCTCGGCGGCGCGACAGTCCAAAGAGATTGCCCGTGTTCAGAAGTTCGTCGATCGCTTCCGGTACCAAGCCAACAAGGCGAGCCAGGTTCAATCGCGACTGAAGCAGTTGGACAAGGTCAAGCGGATTGAAATCCAACGAGATCCAAAACGAGTCAAGTTCCGGTTTCCCCTTCCTTCTGCCAGCGGCCGCCAGGTGCTCGAGTTGTCCGGAGCGAGCAAACGCTATGGTGAAAAGGTCGTCTACAAAACCCTCGATTTTTCCATGGAACGTGGCCAACGGGTCGCGCTGGTGGGAGAAAACGGGGCGGGAAAGAGTACGCTTTTGAAGATGCTTGCCGGTGTGCTTCCTCTTGATACCGGCACCAGAACCGTGGGGCATGGGGTGAGCTTACACTACTTCGCTCAGCATCAGGCCGAAACCTTGAACCCTGAGCACTCGATTCTTGAATCTCTTGAAGAAGTCACCAAACATGCAGAGATGAATTTTCTGCGCGGGATCGCAGGCGCGTTCTTGTTTTCCGGCCAGGATCAGAAAAAACCGATCAAGGCGTTGAGCGGTGGTGAGCGGAACCGGGTGGCCTTAGCCCGTATGCTGGTCGAACCGGCTAATACCCTGCTTCTCGACGAGCCGACGAACCATTTGGATCCGGCCTCCGTGGATGTGCTCACCGATGCATTGGCTGAATTCCCCGGGACCATCAT
>JAICWG010000183.1 GCA_025934915.1 Nitrospira sp. | reverse complement strand
GTAAACGGCGGCCGTAACTATAACGGTCCTAAGGTAGCGAAATTCCTTGTCGGGTAAGTTCCGACCTGCATGAATGGCGTAACGACTGGAGCGCTGTCTCAGGGAGTGACTCAGCGAATTTGTTGTTCCGGTGAAGAAGCCGGGTACCCGCAACTAGACGGAAAGACCCTGTGCACCTTTACTATAACTTGCCATTGGATGTTGGAAGGGTCTGTGTAGGATAGGTGGGAGGCTGTGAACCCGGGCCGCTAGGTTCGGGGGAGCCACCGTTGAAATACCACCCTGATTGTTCTGACATTCTAACTCGGTCCGGTCAGCCCGGACGAAGACCGTGGCTGGTGGGTAGTTTGACTGGGGCGGTCGCCTCCCAAAAGGTAACGGAGGCGCCCAAAGGTTCCCTCAGGCTGGTCGGTAATCAGCCGTCGAGTGTAAAGGCAGAAGGGAGCTTGACTGCGAGACCGACAGGTCGAGCAGAGACGAAAGTCGGGCTTAGTGATCCGGTGGTCCCGCGTGGAAGGGCCATCGCTCAACGGATAAAAGGTACGCCGGGGATAACAGGCTGATCTCCCCCAAGAGTTCACATCGACGGGGAGGTTTGGCACCTCGATGTCGACTCATCGCATCCTGGGGCTGAAGCTGGTCCCAAGGGTTAGGCTGTTCGCCTATTAAAGCGGTACGAGAGTTGGGTTCAGAACGTCGTGAGACAGTTCGGTCCCTATCTGTTGTGGGCGGAGGAGAGTTGAGAGGGGCTTTCACTAGTACGAGAGGACTGTGAAGGACGGACCTCTAGTGTGCCGGTTGTCGCGCCAGCGGCAGTGCCGGGTAGCTATGTCCGGTGGCGATAATCGCTGAAAGCATCTAAGCGAGAAGCGTGCCTCAAGATAAGCTCTCCCGGGGCGTAAGCCCCCTAAAGACCACTCGTAGACGACGAGTTTGATAGGCTGGGTGTGGAAGGCTCGTAAGGGCTGTAGCTAACCAGTACTAATCGGTCGTGCGGTTTAACATCCTTTGCTCCTGATAGACATGGTCTCACCGCGACGCAGCACACGTCGCGGAGGACTGAGTAATGAGAACTCAGGGCTGAGTATTTAACTCAGTCCTCAGCACTCGGACATCAGTCTTGAAGAAAGTTCCCGGTGGCCATACCGGAGGGGCCCCACCCGTTCCCATACCGAACACGGAAGTTAAGCCCTCCAAGGCCGATGCTACTGCTGCCGCGAGGCAGTGGGAAAGTAGGACGCTGCCGGGTTACAAACAGAAAGCCTGCTGGTGAAAGCCAGCAGGCTTTCTTACTTTTGAGCCGGTGCAGCGTCCCAGGAGAAAGTCGAAGAGTGTTATCCGGCGACGTCAATTACGATACAACGATCAGTAGCCGGGCGACACGAGCAAGTCTCGGGCTAAGAGCCTGTCTCGGCAGGCTCGGGGTCGGGTGGGTGAGAAGGTTTGGACCTCTGCCGGGGATAATTTACGAAGAGCTGTTTGATCCAATCACCTAATCATGTCTGCTTAATCGCCCGGCGAGTAGGCTGCGTCGAGGGCTATCAGTCGCTTCGCTTTTCAACGGGTTGACATTACACATCGGCTGTCACAAGATATTGCTGTCCTGAAGGCGTGATGCTTCGTCCAGCTCATGTCATAGTGGCTACAAAGAAAATACCTGTGACCGTTATCTCCGGGTATCTTGGTGCTGGCAAGACGACTCTCGTCAATCATTTGCTTGCGTACAAGGCCGGTGGAGAAATTGGCGTGATCGTCAATGAATTTGGAGAAGTGGGGATTGATGGTGACCTCATCGTCGCCGACGAAGAAGCCCTAATAGAGATACGCAATGGCTGCATCTGCTGTACCGTGCGCAACGACCTCGTGGTAGGTGTGAAGCTCCTCTTAGAACGCAGTCACCGCCAACTGGATCGTTTGATCGTTGAAACCTCAGGACTGGCCGACCCGGCGTCGGTGCTACAGCCCTTTCTGGCAGACACCGATCTGTTGACCCGCGTCGAACTGGAATCCGTCGTGACGCTGGTCGATGCCGCCAATTTCCAACGTCAGATCGACGATGGAGTTGCGCGGGAACAGATTGCCTTCGCCGACCTGATTGTGCTGAACAAAGTCGATCTGCTGGACCCTGATGATATCGCGTCATTGGAACGGGATCTGCGTACCCTCAACCCGATAGCGACTTTTGTCCGAACTGTACATTCCGAAGTGGCCGCCGACGGTCTGCTCGGTGTGCACCGGTTCTCATTGCCGAATCTGCTCGCCATCGAACCTGGTATTCTGCAAGACGCACATGACCATGAACATGACAATTCAATTACCTCCTGCGCTGTTAAAACTGGCGATCCGCTTGACCCGGACCGCTTCAATCGATGGGTCAATCAACTCGTTCAACAGCAGGGGCAACAGCTCATGCGCATGAAAGGGGGTGCTGAATTTTCATGGCGAGGCGCGGCAGTTCTTTTTCACAGCGTACACATGTTGTTGGACGCGAAGCCGGGCCGACCCTGGCAGTCTGACGAGACGCGCCAGAGCCGCTTCGTGTTCATCGGCCGCCATCTCGATGGTGCCGCATTGCAGAGCGGCTTTCTCGATTGCGTACGCGACGTATCTCGTCGTCCTGTCGCCCATCCTGTCGTGTAGTCGGAGCGCATCATGAGACTTCAACATTACCTGGGCGGTCTGGAAAATCTCGGGCCGGTTAATTTCTTTGAGAAAAAAGTATTCATGGCGGAGTGGGAAAAGCGCATCTTTGGCATCCACACCGTGATGATGGCAGAAAGCGTCCACTTGGATAAATCCCTCCCGAAATACCCACTCTCGGAAGTGCCAACAACGTTCAAGGACACGTGGACTTGGGCTTCGCTGCGTATCGGCGCTGAAAATATGCAGCCGTTCGAATATTTCAAATATCGCTACTATGAAAAATGGCTGATGGGTATCAGTCAGTTTTTTATTGATCGCGGCTATGTGACCGCTAAGGAATTGGCGACATTGACGGAACATTACCGAGCACATCCGGATTCCCCACTACCCGAGCAGCCCAACCCCGCACTGAAGGAACAGGTGGTCCGGTACCTCCATCATGGCGACTCCGGTCTGCGCGCGCCCGCGGACCTGGTTCGCTTTGCTGTTGGGGATACGGTCTATGTCACGGATCCAGAAGCCGCTGATCACACCAGGTTGCCGGGTTTTTTGCGTAACAAGAAGGGAACGGTCACCGAAGTGTACCCAGGCGCGTTCGAATACTTTGTGTCGACTGGGCCGGATGGTCTGGACGGGCTGCAGCATGTGTATTGCGTGTCGTTTCTGGCCTCGGACATTTGGGGACCAGATAAGAGTGAACCCAACACGGTCATTTATGCCGATCTTTTTGAAGCCTATCTAAAACCTGCCCATTCAATGTAGGCGAGGGATCTCGCATGTCTTCACTCTTTAAATACGATAAGGATCGCGAGGCTGCCAGCGCCGCCAAAGTCCGCGCTCTGGAAGCGCTGCTGATCAAAAAGGGCGTGCTAGGCAGCGATTCTGTCGATGCAGTGCTTCGTCATTTCGAAACCGTTGCCAGCCCATTTAATGGTGCCCGTATCGTGGCGCGGGCATGGGTTGACGCGGAATACAAAGCTCGATTGTTAGAAGATACTCCGAAGGCCATCGCTGAGCTTCAATTTCCGGGGATGACCGGCGCCGAAGGCGAGCATATGAAGGCGGTCGCCAACAGTGCGACGGTCCACAACCTGATCATCTGCACCCTGTGCTCATGCTATTCGTGGCCAGTGCTGGGGCTACCACCTTACTGGTACAAAGATCCGGTGTTCCGTTCTCGCGGTGTGCGCGAACCACGCGCTGTACTCCGTGAGTTCGGTGTGACAATTCCGGAAGGCAAGGAAGTCAAGGTATGGGACAGCAGTGCCCAGATCCGCTGGTTTGTCATTCCTGAACGGCCGGCTCACTCTGAACATCTGAACGAGGAACAACTCGCCGCACTGGTCACACCAGAAGCTATGATGGGAGTGGCGCTGGTTCCTTCTCCGCCCCCCTGCCTAAGGCATCCCAATGTTTACTTGATTCGAAGAATATGCCGCGACGCAGATGCTCGGGCAACCAGATTCGCCACCGCGTAGCGAGGGAAAGCTGTTCTTTAGCGAAGATTGGCAACGCACGGTATTTGGTCTGGCATTGGCATTATCTAAAGAGGGACATTTCGAGTGGGAGGACTTCAGGTACAAGCTGATTCACGCCATTGCTGCTTGGGAAGAGAAGGCCTGCACCGGGCGAGCGACGTGGGAGTACTACGAACACTATACACAGGCCTTGATTGACATTCTCAACCAATGCGGCATCCTCCAGCCGGGCGAACTGGAGCAACAGATGAGGCCGGACGACGCAAGCAAATGACCGCTGTTGTATCTGTCTCGTCAGCTCGAAAGGATTCTGTGTGAAGCACGCGCTAGATAAGGAGAGCGTTATGTCAGAGCAGTTGACCAGTCAATCTGACACGTCGTCGCTTGATAGTCTCACCCTTGCGCTGGTCGTGAGCGGTCTTGGCTTCTATACGGATGAGACGGTCGCAGATCTTCGCCGTTATGTCGAGTCCAAAGGGATCGCGCATACCGCGAAGGAATTCGACGCATCCCTTGAGCGTGCGACACGGCACTTTGCCCAAGGAGACGCCCATTTGTTTCTCTGTGACGGGGAGCCCTGCCAGCAACGAAGACGTTTTGATGCCACTTCCAATGTGTTACTACGTGAGGCAGAACGCATCGGCTGTCGGATTTCACCCACGGCTTGCCACGGGCCCTGCAAACAAGCGCCCATAGCCTTACTGCGTATTGGTCACGGATGTGAATTCTTTGCTCAGTTCGTCCAGCATCGAGACTGGGAGGCTGTCTTGGGCTTTGCTCGACGAGCCGCTCAAGCGAAGACCTTGCTCGTCGATGCCGGGACGGCGCAACCGTTCCGGTTCGATCCAATTCATCAACCGGAAAAGCCCAGCGCGGCACTCGAATCCGTCCGTTTCCTTGTGGGACATTTCGAAGGAGCGGTTGAGTTGCCTCTTGAGCAACGATCAATCGAAAAAGAGGTCGTAGGAAGTTGGGAGGCCGGAGGGCGTTTCCTAAGTCTTCGGATGGCTGCGACGTATCGCACGAAGAATGGTTTATGGGATCGGCATCAGGTCTTTATTGTCCTCGGACCGGACGAGGCGACTGGAGCACTGGTAAGTCGAGCTTACACGGATGGGGGGGTGATCCATGAGTTTCACATCGTCATCGAGGAGAGTCGGCTGATGTTTGCGGATCGTGTGCCGCACCACGTGCCTGCCATGACCGCTCGCAAAGTGCTGACTCCCACTGAGGACGGTTATGAAGAGACGCTGGAACTTGATCGGGGACTTGGGGTCTTCGAACCCTATTACAGAATGCTCATTCAGAGGAAGGAAGGCTCGGTTACCTCCTGATTGGGACTGCATCCGCCTGCCGTTGTGGCGTTTGGCAAGAAGAACATGATGGGCGCCGGTGCGGTGATGGTCCAATAGTCCTGCTATCTGTTCGCGATCGGAAATCCTGCACGGATACTTATTCCCCTTCATGACGGCGCTCATGGTAGTTCTGCGACGGCTGGGACTTTCGCTAGGCTACAGCGTCCACCTCGCCACATACACTGGCAGGATGTTGAAAAAATCCTCCAGCTTCGTTCTCGCATCGCTCAAGATCTCAACGTACCAACCGCGTACGCCTCGACCTTTCACTCGCTGCGGCCTTGCCGGAAGGCCTTATAAAGGACGATGTACTCCACAGAGCCGGGATGTCCATTAAGATTCTCAAACTTCCAGAATCACCCGAGCAAATATTCGCCAGCTTTGTAGAGCATGATTTTGTAGGTATGTGGTTTAAGGCTCAAAAGAAAAGAAGGATGACTCGTAAAAAACTAAAAAGAAGGTCCTCCTCGGATTGAAAGGAAATACAGGGTTAGCAACTGATGATTAAGGTGTCGGGAGTCTTTCTGAGGAAGAGAAAAGGGGAGAGGCTAATTTCTTAAAGCCAGGTCCCCACGCGATGGCGTTTCGTTGGTCGCCACTGCCTAGGCCCATGGCGCTAGCTTACCGTGAGGCCGCGGCAGGAGAAGAGGTCGGCTCATCTCTACTTCCACAATCGCGCCGCAATGTGCGATTCCGCCGAAGTCCAGTCGGCGTCGAACGGGCGGCCGCGGCTATCGATATCGATGACCAGCGGTGCGTGATCCCACGATACACGTTTTCCCTTCCGCGCCTCGCTATCGGTCTCATCCCAGACGATGATCAATGAGCATACCGACGTTTTTGTAGATACTGCCTGCGCGGTAGTCCCATCACGTGTATTGCCTTGGTTCCGAGTGATGCAATCAGTACGCATCGACGAATCCAGTGCTCGACAGCCGCGCAAAAACCTGCCGCTCGCGCTCCGAAACGTGTGTCCCGCCATGACAGGCCGATGGGTCTCACACATCGATATCGTCGGGTGCCACATTGAAATCACCGCCGATAATCAGTAAATCGGGGTTTGCGGACGCCCAATCACGTGAGCCGTTCTCTCAAAATTGGACTCTGACCTGATTTCCGATTGATCGCAGCGCTCTGATGCTAGGTGATTCACTAGTCGACATCTTCGCTGCCATAGCATATCTCTTCCAGCAAGTCTCCGATTCCGTATAAACGCCACTAGACTAAACTTGATACCCGCACCTGGCCACAGCCGCAACTGAGGTGTTGGATTATGCATATCCTCGCCCGCACTCTGCTGGTCAGTCCGTTCTTAGCCCTCACGGCGCAGGAGAAATAAGCGCTCAATGCGTGAACAGATTGCAACCGTGCATCGGTTGTCCGCATTTTCAGATGCGGTCATCGCGGTCGTCATAACCATTATCGTGCTGGAGCTCAAGGCACCTGATAACTAGTCGCTTTCAGAGCTCTGGTCTCTGTGGCCTACGACCATTAGCTATGCAGTGAGCTATCTGTTTATCGCCATTATTTGGATAAACCACCACTACCTCATGCAGTTCGTGGACAGTCTGACGCCGAAATTGATATGGATCAACTTCGCTCATCTCTTCGTGGTGTCACTCCTGCCCTTTGCGACGGCATGGATCGCGCGCACCCAGCTCTCATCGACCCCAGTGGCATTTTACGCAGCGATCTTCGTGTGCGTGGACATCGCCTACAATGTGTTCGAGCGGGAAGTATTCGCCCAAGCAGAGGCCACCAAGATATCCGAACGAGCGCAACGCATGGCGAGGCGTCGATCACTCACAGTTCTTGGAATCTTCGCGAGCGCCATGCTGGTCGCTTTAGTCGCGCCGCGGTTCGGCTTCGGTTTAGTTTGCAGTGCCCTGATTCTCCACTTGCGGCCGGAGGCACCCGGTATCTTCGGCGGATGGCGGATGTCGAAACGGCTCACCGAAGTGTTAAAACGCATACCGGGCTAATCCTTTGTCTCCATGACAACTGGAGCAAGAAGCATCGAGCTATTCAGGAACTCTTTGAACTAGTCCTCAGCCAACCGAGCTTCCATATGTTTAAGAAGTTATGTTGAAGGAGGAACTCATGGCAACAACACGGTTTAGAACTGCCGATGTTGACGGATCGCGTGTCTTCTATCGCGAGGCAGGGAAATGCGAAACTCCGGTCCTATTGCTGCTGCACGGCTTTCCCACCTCCAGCCATATGTTTAGAGATTTAATCCCGCAATTCGCGGATTCCTATCACATCGTGGCGCCCGATCTGCCTGGCTTTGGGCGTTCGGACATTCCGCTGGCTGTCACCTTCGCCAAGATAGCCGATGTCATTGGACGCTTTACCGAAGTGGTGCGTCACCGATCCGACGCTTATTTCCACGGACGGCTATTCGCTTGACAATTTCTACATGGGACGGCCTGGGGTGCACGAGGTCCAGCTTGATCTTTTCCGCGACTATGCAAGCAATGTCGCGCTCTATCCGGAGTTTCAAGCCTACTTTCGCAAATACGAGCCGCCGCTGCTTGCGGTTTGGGGCCGCAACGATCCGTTCTTTTTGCCGGCTGGCGCCGAGGCGTACAAACGAGACATTCGCGCGGCGGAAATCCGGTTCTTCGATACGGGACATTTCGCGCTCGAGACGCACGCCGTTGAAATCGGTCGCACGATGCGGGACTTCCTTGACCGCGTCCGCTACCTTTCTGGTAAGGCTCACGGAAGCCCAAGTAAACTTAAAATAGAGGAATGAACCATGCGAGCAATTCTTCTTGAAAAATTTGGCGGTCTCGACAGCTTGGTCATCAAGGACATTCCAGAGCCTGAGCCGAAGGCTGGGCATGTCGTGATCAAAATTAAGGCTTTCGGCATCAACCACGCAGAAATGCACATGCGACGGGGCGAGTGGGCGGAAGCGGCGCAAGTGAGCGGCATCGAATGCGTCGGCCTGGTCAAGTCCTGTCCGGGAGGAGAGTTCCAGGTAGGCGCGAAGGTTGCGGCGTTGATGGGCGGCCTCGGACGAACTATCAACGGCAGTTATGCCGAATATACGCGAGCGCCGGTGGGCAATGTCGCGTTAATTGAATCTGACCTTTCGTGGGCGGAACTCGCGGCGATTCCCGAAACATATGCGACCGCATGGACCTGCCTTTTTCGAAACCTGGAAATTAAGGCGGGACAGACGTTGGTCATTCGCGGCGCAACGTCATCGTTT
>JAICWG010000094.1 GCA_025934915.1 Nitrospira sp. | reverse complement strand
ACGGGAAAGACAATGTGGTAATGGATTTGCCACGCACAGTGAGCGCCCTTTCTAACTGCTTCGTCCCTCTGGTCCGCCATACGCCAGAGGGTACCAGAAAAGATTGTCCCCGTAGCAAGCTACGGGGAATCACAAGTTCATGCAGACCGCGGCTTTAAATGCCTCTCGTGGGTGGACGATCGAGAGCGTTAAGCTTCCGACTGACACGACCTGATAGCCGACCGGTGTGTGTTTCGCGTTGAGGAATACCACGAGGAATTCCTCGTGTGGTCGCCCCTCGAAGTGGGCGCGGAGAAATCTCGACACATCGTATGAATCAGAAATCTTGGGTGCGCCATAGAGGGGTGAATGACTTTCCTTCACGACCTGCAGCCGATAGAGGGGGATACAGACTGACGTGGTTCCATTCTGACTCTGGTTTTCTGGTACGATCTTCTTTGCCATGTGCTCGCCTTTCCCTTGGGTGTGGTGCCTGGTCAGGGAGCCGGAACGGCTGCTACCGTTCCGACTCCCGCTTTCCGCCTACCGTGAATATCTCTCGTTGAGATAATTGCGATGGGCCATCCGATCGAGCTGCGCGAGATTGAGGTTCCCCCGATCGCAGAGATGACGGATGTCGGAGAGAAAGTCGGACATCACCGTCTCAAGAGAGGCGCCTGGCTCCCGTAGAGCGGCCACGCGATAGTAGGCCAGCGCCTGCTCCGCTCGATCCGCCCGGATCGCATTCGGATGCCTCTTGACCCTTCGGACATTCGCCCGATACATCGTTGTTGTGTTCATCGTTCGTTCCTTTCTGTTGAACTGTCTCCCCATGAGAACAGCCACCCACGAGACCAACGCCCACATCGATTCGACCCGCCCCCTTCTCTCTTTTAAAAACATGTGTTGCGCCTCGCACGCACAGCAGGAGGCGCAACAGAACATCCGAGTCTGGGGTCCCGGCCGGCTGCGAGCGTGACAGCCCTCCGGGCCGTTGGCTGGCGCGGTTGCACCCGGACGGGCCCCACACCGTTGGGGGCGAGGGAATCGAATCGAGTGGGAGAACAGTCCGCACGGTCGAGCCGCCGAAGGCGACACGGCGGTGCGTGAGTGAGAGCACGGCGCTGGCGCGGTGCCACCGTGCTGTTGGAACGTTCCAACACACTCGTTGATCACAATCGGGCAAGCGAGATCGGGAAGAAAGAAGGGAGAGAGTGGTCAGCCAAGGCCGACGAGCGAGCGAGGCTCGCCGGCCCTGTTGAGCGCGTTAGTCGATCGCTCGATAGATCAGGCCGGCATCGGAATGGTTAGCCGCGTAGTCACGGAGCAGATGGAAGTAGTCGGCGATCCGAGGACCGAGTGGATCGTCCTCCAACATGAAGGACACGTGGCTGAACGTGAACAGGGACACGATGATCCCAGCGGCATCGCCCGACATCGTGGCATCAAAGAAGTTGCCACCATGCACGAGCCGATATTGCTCACGACTCGGCGCGAGATAGCACCCGCCGTTGCTCAATTCATAGAAGTGCCAGTAGCCTCCGGTGTACGTCGGACACAGCTTGGCGAACTGCGCGTAGAGAGAGTTCTCTACGGTGAGCATGTGCGTGCCAAAGTGACGCGGCAGAAACTTGAGCCGGCCCTCTCCCGGCACCAAGGTCGCCACGATGGATTGCTGTTCGTTGTGTGAGGTCTGCATGTCATATCCCTCCGAGTTGCCCCAGGCGGAATTGCCTGTGTGGAGGGTCTTCGCCACACCGAAAGCGCAGCCGTCAGGGCCGTGTGACACACGCTTGCGAGCACGAGGCGAAGCCACGCGCGGAGGCCTTGACTGTGAGCACGGTGTGATAGCCTCACGACACACAGGCAAGTCCGCGTCCTCCCTGTCACGACTGATGAGCTGAGCGAGACCAGAGGAACACCTCCATGAAACGCCACACTCCGTCCTGGAAAGCTGTCACAGACGTCTCAGCACGGTCGAGCCGCGTGGCGCGGGACGACGGTGCGACCGCTCAGGCACGGCGCGTGCGCGGTGCCGTCCGAAGAGCTATGTATTTGGGGGCGCTGCGTAAGCGATACGCAGGGCGCTCATCCCGCCTGACGGCGGGATGAGCGGAAGCGAACCGGAAGCAGCGCGGTCGCCCCAGGCGAGACGCCACAACGATCTTAGTGATGATGAGATTTCTGTTTCGTATAAAAACACTTTCGCAATCCAGCCGTCATGAGATTCAAGACGGTGCCCTGACCTGCGCGAAGCCGTTGCTCATAGGTGTTCGTGTTAAAAAGAGGATCTCGCGGATTGAGCCGCATCGTAGACGCCAGAACCACCTCGACTAGGGACAGATTTTGGAAAGACACGGAATCGTTCAGCTATCACGCTTTCGGGGCGGCGCATGACACCAACTCATCCAAGATCTGACAGTTTGTCGCATGCGACAGGGACACCTCAAACAGATTCGAGCAGAGTTTGCCTGACCCAGGCAGAGCTGGCCACCCTACGCAACTGTAGTCGCTGCACCATTATTCGCCTAAAGATAGGGCATCTCCGATCCCTGCCATTATGGACCTTGCGCTGGTCCATCTGAGTTCCTCACAGGTTTCGATGGCCGGAATGGTGCCAGCCGGTGAACCGATCGAACTTATTCCCCAGACTGAACGAGTGGAAGTCCAGAAAAGTATGGTTGGTCGTGGTGAAACCTTCGCCTTACGGGTGAAGGGAAACTCGATGCGCGACGATGGGATTCACCCAAGCGATATTGTTGTCGTGCAGAAGTAGACAACCGCTCGAAATGGTGAGACGGTGATTGCGTTGGTGAACGGAGAGACCACGATTATGATCTATCACCGGAAAACGAGAACGATCGAACTGCATCCCATCAACGACACGATGCAGCCGATTGTCGTAAAAGAGACCGATACCTTTCGCATCGAAAGGCTCGTCCTCGGGGTGATTCGACATCTCAGAAAGTACCGAGGTATGGACCAGCAGATTGTCTTTGTCGGGATTCCCTACGTTGAAGTGGCCGTGGCCAGGCTGCACAATTCATTGCACCAGACCAATCGCGATTGCACTCTTGAGCACTCCGCGAACACTCATCCGCGACGTGTCGGTTAAAGCGGCACAGGACGGACTCGTCATTGGGATGCCGCTCGATCACGCGCGGCGGCTCTGTACTTGCACTCCATGTCCTCTCGCCCATTCCTCAACGAGGCCACTATGACGACGAGGCGCTGCTCTTTGCGATCGCTCGCTACCCGCCGGTGTAGGAACCGGCTCAAGCTGGCACCATTGTGCTGGATGTCACCGGGACTGGGAAATTATTCTGCCCGGCCTGTGACGTGGCCGCCACAGAACAACAGGAGGTCTTGTCTCGGTCTGCGCTCGATGGGGTCACCAGCGTCGGAAGTAACAAACTTGTCGCCCAGACCGCCTCGATCAAGCGCCGCAAAGGGCTGAAACTCAGCCCCGCTACATTGACCATCGTGGCTGATGTCAGCGGGCCGACCGTTATAGCTAAGCCCTCAGTTACTGATAGACAGATGGGTTGCACTCTGGAAGAATAGAGCATGAGATGTTCATTGGATTTGCGCATGCGCGTAGTGAGTTTTGTGCGAGGGGGTGGAAGCAAGGCGGAGGCGGCCCGAAGGTTCAAGGTGGGCGAGGCGAGCGTGTACCGGTGGCTCAAACCCGGTGGTCTGACGCACAAGCGACCTGGGCCGAATACCTCCCACAAACTGGATTGGGAGGCCTTGCGGCGGCGTGTCGCCACGCATGACGACCTGACGCAGGTGGAAGCGGCTCGGCAGTTCGGGGTCTCGCGCCATTGCATCTGGCACGCGCTCCACAAGATGGGATGGACCCGGAAAAAAAACGACCGGCGACAAAGAACGCAGCCCGCTGCAACGAAGAAGGTTTCTGCGTCTTCGTGAGCGGTACAGACGTCGCGGTCTACAGCTCGTTCATGTCGATGAGTGCGGCTTCGTGCCTTCCGTCACTCGCCGCTATGGGTATGCGCCCAAGGGACAGCGCGTATACGGCCTAACGTCTGGGCACAGAAGACCTCGCACCTCGTTGATCGCCGCCCGTATCGGGCTGGATTTTCAAGAACCCTTCCTCTTCGAAGGCACCTGCGATGCAGAGGTGTTCAATTCCTGGCTCAAGGCCAGGTTGTGCCCGCGTCTGACTCGCGAGCACCTTGTCATCATGGACAACGCGGCCTTTCACACATCGCCGGAAACGGCACAGCTCATCCAATACACCGGCGCCACGCTGCTGTTTTTGCCGCCCTATTCGCCCGACCTGAACCCTATCGAGCACGACTTCGCTGCGCTCAAGAAACACCGTGAATATCATGAAACCGCTTCCATCGACCAGATCGTGAAAGCCTATCAATGATTATCGGCTTAGCTATAATGGCTTCAAACAGCACAAGACAACTCTGACGTTGGAATCGGCCCTGAAAATCCTCCGATGTTAAAGATTGGCCTAAGTGAGGCTTGGCACTTTCGGAGGCTGCCTAAGCATTGGATCAGGGGTGCATGAATTACGGATAGATGATGGTCCTGGCTAGAGAGTGTAGTTCGAACAAGATAATGGCACCGTGGTCCTCTTTCTGTGGAGCGGAGGCATATGTGAACGCGGGAATCCTGAGCTACAAGATCTTGATGCGCTCATGCATGAACTCGGCTTTTGCCTGGCTATGACGGTCATTCACTATACTGGGTTCTATAACTCCCCTCCCCCTCCGATTTCTGTTGTGTCGCCATGACAAAACACATAGCGATCGTTGATCGTCAGACATACGCGAGGATAAGACGGACACTAATCTCACCCTACTTGTACAGGCTCTTCTATAACACTCTCAGTGACGACCCGCGCTCCCTCCCCTTTCGTCTTGGGAACGGGTTTGACTTTCAATCGCGTCAAAACTTCTTGAGCGAGCATTAAGTAGTCACGACTCGCCGAGCACTTCCGATCAAATTGCAGCACAGTATCTCGCTGCAACTCAGCTTTTTGTGCCGATGTCGACATGGAAATGGTCGTTTCGAGAAAATCCTCCTTGAAGCGATCTTTCACCATCTGAAAAACAGCCTGACAGACATTCCGACGCGCATCGTGTTTCGTGAGCAACACACCGAGTATTGACAGGTCAGCCTGCACACTCCCCTGCACGGTCGAAATAATGTTCAGCAAGTCATCGAGCCCGTCAAATGAAAATCCTGAGCCACTTTCCATTGGCACGATCACATGGTCGCTCGCAGAGAGCGCATTCATCGTGATCAACGAGAGCGACGGCGGGGTATCGAAAATCACAAAATCAAACGGAAGATCTTTCCGAACCTTATTCTTCAACACCCCAATGGGAATGGGATAGACCGCCGGATCTCGCAGGCGGTTTTCCACTGAAGCCAACCGAATATTGCCCCGCACCAACGACACATTGGGGAGCTTCGTGGCCGTCATGCACTCTTCGACCTTCATATCCGGGTTCAGTAACAGTTCTGTCACGCCCGGGGTGGCCTCAGGGGCCATCTGTAAGAGCTTGGTCGCATTTGCTTGCGGATCACAATCTAAAAACAGTACCTTGTAATTCGATCGCCTCAATGCATCGGAGAGATTGATTGCTGTGGACGTTTTTCCACACCCACCCTTCTGATTTGCAATACTGATTCGCATCGCCATACATCACCTTCCTTCTTGTCCATCAGGTGCGCTTACACCGTCTTTGTTCGTTCGTTAAGTCGCATATGCTCTCGGATGAGTTCTTGGAGCTTCCGCTCCCGTTTCGTATCTCGTACCACCGCTAGTTCACTGTCGGCCGCTGCTGCCGCCGCCTTCGCCCGAAGCTCACCCTCTGTTTCTGCAGGCAATCCCAAAAAATAGAGTTCACACCGCTGTGCTTCTACACGGTCACGCGCTGCCTTAATTGCTGCGGCTTCTTGTTCGAGTCGCTGCGCCTCTTCCTCCAACAAGCGGACACGTCGGCTTTTCCACCCGGGAGGTGGGTTCACTTCCATTTTCTTTAAACAGCCAAAGAGAAACCCCAAGGCATCGGCGATCGGCTTGGCCGTCGACTTCTTGTGCTCAATGACCGCTGCCACCTTATCGAAAAAATCCTGTGCGTACTCGAGCGATGGCATGACAGGGAGAAAGGGTTCGAGGGACCGAGGCTCAATCGCAGTGAACCATTCTGACAGTATAAGGTTATGCACACCCCACTCTTGTAGTAGTTCAGAGTGAGTAAGAGAGGAATAACTACTACTACTGTGGCTATTCGGAGACGGATTCCGGGAGTCGTTCTGAGAGTGGAGAAAACGAGGTGCACGAGGGCGCGGCCCCTTTTTCTTACCTGTTGGCAACGGGGCAAGGAGTGCCGGAAAAGCTTGGCCGAAGAGATAAATAGAACCTCCATTTGCATATTGGAGGAGTGTCTTTCGGACAATGAGGCCGGCGCTCATGAGTTGGAGAAGGGAACGACGTACCGCATCTTCAGTACGATCGACGAGAGCACCAATCTCTGCATATGAAACGGGGCGAGTCTGGTTCGGTACGGACTGGTCTCGACAGCTATGGAGTGCCCAGGCAAAGCGGACCCAATGCGATGGCGGTTTTAGGAGAGAAACAGGGATGTCTGTAGGACTCACCGCGTGGATAGGAGGCGCCTCGTGAGTTCGGCGGATGTTAGGCGTGGCAGGACTGTTGTCAACGGAGTCAGTGGCACTGACAGAGTTTCTGACAGTGTGACTCTCTGAATGCGATGGTCGTATGTTTGTACTGTCAGAGTGAGCATGGACACTGTCAGAATATTCTGACAGTGTGACGCTTTCCCCGTCTGTTTCCCGTGATGATGAGCTTGATCGAGCGGATGTTTTCGGTGCAGTGGATGTAGTCATTCGATGCGATTCTGACGGTGGCGGCGAAACCACCGAGAGCTGGCGAGCGGGAATCTCTACAGAAGACGCAACGGGTAAAGTGGGCGCCGAAGGAACGGAGCTTGCCGGAGATGAGATGCCGAGTAATTCGAGGGGATCGACTCGAGATTGAGACGAGGCCATTTCCTCAAGACGTTTACCAACAACGTTCTTGAGGAAGCTCTTCTCTTTACTTTCAGTGCCGCGCACTTTCTCCATTAAGAGCGTGCTCCGACGATGTTAACCCGCCAAACGCTCTTACACAATCTTATAGAAGGGTGCTAAGCATTTGCTTGTAGGCGGTAAAAGTTAGACCTACTATCACGCAGGAATACCAAAATGTCGGGAGTGTGTCAATATATGTATGAAATCAGCTGTACCGTGTCAAGAGTAGATGATGGTTTGATACAACATAACATAGCAATAATAGACTAGTGTATGTTCCTACATGCGTGGCTGTGTTGAGGGTATATATGATCTTTATACCTAGTGACAGATGGTCGTTGTCGTATGAAAATGATGTGGCCGGCAGGGATGGATTGAGGGAAGGCATGCTGGGTCTATGGTCCCCCTAGCCTATTCAATGTCAGCGATGGAAGAAGTCCGTCAAATGGAATATGTACACTGACAGAGCGATAATTCTGACAGTAAGTATCATAGGACATGGCAACGCGATTGCGATCCATCCAGAGTCTTATGAGAGACTGCCAGTGCGAGATGTAACAGTGTCAGTGTATATACTCTGTCGGAATAGAATCAGAATCACTTCCTCAAGTGTATGAGAGTCTCTGGTTCAGTTGGCTATCTTAACTATCAGAACATTTAAACATACAGTGTATATATACTGACAGTGTATGTATTGAATATGATAGTTAAGTACATCATGTTTTTCATAATACTATAAGAATACATAATCTGATAGATAAATAATTGTAAAATACTGTTATATTTATAATATATGTTTATACTATACGAATATATAAGCAGATATAATACAAATACTGTGAGAATAGTAAAATAGTCAGAGTATAAACACTGGGAGAGTAGAAAAAGCAGTCAGAATATTTCGACGCGACACTTGTTCGGAGATCAACTAGCATTCTGTTGAGGACGACACTCCTGCTGGTGGGAGTAGTATGTATTCTGACAGAATACATAGACTGATAGTTAAGAGTCACTAGTCTCACAGATTACGGAGTAGTAGAGAGAAAGACTTCGGAGGTTGCCTAGTTATCCCCGTGGAGGAACGGCATACCAGTCCGGATGCTTCTTCATGAGCTCGTGTTTATACGGAAAGAGGTGGAGGAGGCGGTAGGAGAGGATCTTGGTGACGAGCTCCGGGCCCGGCAGTAGACCGTCGGCACGCAGGCTCATGTGTATCTCCGTCGCCATAGCTTCCCGTTGGCTCGTAGTCAGGAGGGGAGTCAATCGCTTCAGTTCAGCGAGATCCTCCTGATCGAACTGATCGTAGCGTGTTACGACGTCTCTCAATTCTCCTCGTTTCTCCAGCTGCGGCAGCCAGTGTACGAGGTAGGTCGGTGCGACTCGTTGCCGGGCCAGCTGGGCCGTCGTCACGAGCCCCAGAGTAATCAGCATTTTAAGCTGTTTCTGCACGGTCATCCAGGCCAGCTTGGTCTCCGTCACCAACCGGTCGATGGAGATCACCAGTTCATGCTCACCCACGCCATACGTCTTCTTGAGGAGATGCAGATACAGCAACTGGGTGGTCGGGGACTGCGCGAGAAACCGAGGGTCCTCCATCGTCAGATGCAGCTGGTCGAGATACGCCAGCCGCCAGTCCACCGAGAGGGTGTCGCGCCCTTCGAGCGCGAGCTCAGGCGGGAGGAAGTCCGCGACTTCCGCTGCTTCATCAATCGGTTGGGAGATCTGAGGATCGATGGGATTGTCCATTATGGATTAGAGGTCTAATCGCAGAGGGGTCACAAGTCAAGCAAAAAGAGGTCTAAGAACTCTTAGGCATCCGGGAGGGAGACCTTCTCGGATGCCTTGACGATTCGAATTGGGGAAGAGTAAGGTGCGAGTTTCAAGGGGAGAGGACGGGGAAATCGGGTCGGGAGGACATCCGCTCGTGGGGGAGCGTGCATCAGCAGCCGCCACACGTCCTCCATTTATAGAGAGAAGAGAGGGGAGGAGCGAGCAGCGGGGAGGACGCTCGAGGAAGCCAGCATGAGGATCCCTTCCATCCCGACAGATAAAATGGTGGCTTACCCGGACCCTCCTGTGCAAATCAAGGCGAGACAGCCATCTATATAATGAAAGGGTAGACTTCCAAGGCAGCCCGCGCGAGGCTCCCGTCGTGTGCTCGCTCCCCTTCCAGGAGTTATAGGAGGACCGTGCAGCCATGGATCTCGTCCCCGTGCCACGTGACTCGGCCTCGGCGGTCTCGCCCGCGGAACAGGCCCTCGTGCCGTTGGCCACAACCGGGCTCAGACGGGGAGGCGGCGAGCCCCCGCCGGTCTGTCTCGCGCTCTCGCATTCCACCCTCATCGGGATGCGGGTCTACCTGGAAGAGTTTACCCGGCAGCTCGCACAGCGCACGCCCTCCGCGGCAACGGTCGCCACGTACCGCAAACGAGGCCGCGCCTTTGTCGTCTGGCTCGAGCAGGCGAGACCGCCCGAAATCCGATGCCTCGACCGCGCTTGTCTTGAAGCGTATCGATCATACTTGGATCAGAAGTTTGCCAATCCCCGGACGAAAAATGGGTATCTCACGGCGGTCCGTCACGTTCTCACGTTTCTCGTCCGCTATCATCCGGGTCTGGTGAATGCCGCCGACTTCGTCAAAGGCTGGCGCTGCAGTCGGCAACACACGCGGCGGCATTTGCCAGTGGAGGATGCGAAGGCCTTGCTCGCGGCACTGGAGTCGGATCCGCGGAAGTCAGAACTGCAGCGACACCGCAATGTGGCGATGGCCTATCTGATGCTCAAGACCGGCCTCCGCACGATCGAGGTCAGTCGCGCGCGGATCGACTATCTCCATGAATTGGTCCCCGGAGAAAAATGGAAACTGTGGGTGCATGGGAAGGGGCGGACAGCGGCCGATGAGTCGGTCCAGATCTTGCGGGAGGTGTACGAGCGGATTCAATCCTATCAGACCCTCAGGCCAGGTCCACTCCAGGGGAGTGCTCCGCTGTTTGCGACGACGGCCTGTGTCGATCGTGGCGGGAACATCGTGACGCCAGCGGGCCTGCCGCTCTCCACGCGGGCGATTCACCGCATCATCACCGAAGGACTGCTCTTGGCGGGCGTGAAGAAACCGGGCATTGTGGTGCATAGTTTGCGGCACTCGACGCCGACCTTTGCGCTCCTGAACGATGCGAATCCGACGCGGGTGCAGAAGATGATGCGCCATCAGCATTACGCGACGACGGAAATTTATGTGGAAGAGGTCCAGCAACTGCTCGAGGGAGCGGAGGAGGCGGTCACGCAACTGTGAGCGAGAGCCGTCTGGGACTCGCACACGGGACGCCGGACACCCCGCCATCATGTCTGGCAGACCGCCATCCGGATACTCGTGCACCCGCACCGTTGTGTATCTGTTTAGATATGGATAGTATCTGAATCAATACTCTACATACCTTAATTATTAATACTCAATAAGAAGTGCGTTCGTTGTTTTCAAGAGAACTTCCGTGCCTCTTTAACGGATTCCCGCTGTCGCACACTACTTGCTTGTACCTTGAACCACGGAACCAGGACGTGATACGAAATCCATGAAAGGAAAAGCATCTCACTAAGGAGAGCGCCTATCGGCGTGGCACCAGTGTCGTTGTATGAAGATATTCGAGGGGTCGCAGATGGCGTCCCATAATGAAATGAAAGGAGAAAAGGGTTGTGAGTACGAGAGTTGATCGAACAGCACCAAGCGACGTCTCGACTCCTGCGATCTATCTCTCAAATTGGAAGGACATCGTTGCGATTTGGCGAAATACGAAGCTGGCACAGACTGATGTCACGTACCATGGCCCGTGCATCACGGAACTTCACTACTTAGGCGGCGCTCCATCCGTGTCGGCACGTAATCAGGTCGTAGACTACTCCGGTTTTTTTCGGGATGAACAAGGTCCCTACGCCTACACAGACTTACGCTTATTCGAGGTGGAGGGGTGGATCGAGAATGCGGAGACCCTCGCCGGTATAATCACGACGAACTATCTCTCTTACACTGGAGCAGTGATCCAGCCGCGATGTCGGCTCAGTCGGGGCTATGCCCTGATCCCGAACCGCCCATTCTTGGTGGTCCGGTATGATCTTGTGAATCCAACTGCTACCAGCCTTGTCATCAGCCTGCTTGATCAGGTCCATCTCACTCCAGCCGGTACGAATCAACAGATTTCAGCCTGGTATGACACGGCGAGGAACGCCTTAATTGCTGATATGACAACCTCTGGAGAAGTGGCCGTGGCCCTGGGAGCATTTCAGAATGTGGATGGCTATCAGGTCGGCGATGACACAGATAGCGCTGTAACAAGTCCTGCGGTCTCAGGTTGGTATAGTTTTAACCATGATGGGACGTTGAAGAACAATGACCAGCTGAAGGCAGTGGATATCTCTTTGGCTTTTTGCCAGCGAGTCTCCTTGGCGGCAGGGCAGCGCACCAGCCTGTACTTCTATCTGGCCCTCGCAGGCGATGTCTCGTCTGTCACGGCGGCAGCCGACACAGCGCGATCCCAGCCAGCGAGTTACTGGATCGATGAAACCGCGGCTAGCTATAGGAGCTGGCTGTCGAATGGTGGCAAAGGACGTCGTGGTGCCTTGACCGACGCCGGGGTGAATGACTTGTACGATAAGTCACTCCTCGTCATCAAGAATATTCAGAACCCTCAACTGGGAACGATTCCTGCCAGCACCAATCCATTTGCATACCGGCACAATTGGGTGAGAGATGGAGCCATTACCGCCATGGCGCTCGATGCGACCGGCCACCCTAGCGAGGCGGAGCAATATTGGAGGTGGATGGCCAGTGTCCGGCATCCTGACGGTACCTGGGGGACCATCTACAATGCCTGGACCGGCGCCGAAGAGTCATTCGTCGAACCGGAATACGATAGCGTAGGCCAATTCATGTACGGCGTGTACCGCCATTATCAGGCGACGGCAGACACCGCATTTCTACAAGCTGTATGGCCAGCGCTGAGGCGCTCAGCCGACTGGATCGTCCAGAACCTCTCCCCGACCACGGGCTTTAGTGCCCCTGATTATAGTATCTGGGAAGAGACCGACACCTGTCCTGGATCACACCCTTGCGAACACAACGTGTTTACTCATGCGTGGTATGTCGCCGGGCTCTATGCCATGCAGCAATTGGCCGAAGCTCAAGGCAATACTGCGTTGAGTGATTGGTATGCAGGCGGGGTGGCGCCCATTCTCACGGCGCTGCAGCGCGGTTCTGACTGGAATCCCCCTGGCTTGTGGAATCCGGGTGGCTATTATAATCGGGCTATTACCTTCGACACGGGAATTCTTGCGCGCCTCGATAGTTCATCGAATATCATGATCGCGCTGAGCGTGATTGATTCTGCGTCGGGCCGTGCGGGGAGCCATCTCACGACGGTCAAAACGACCTTAGCTCAAGATGGGTATGGGATCTCGCGCTACAAAGGCGATCAATACTATTATAACGAACCCTATGATCCAGCAGGAGATGAGGTCGGAGCGCCCGAGCCTCCCTGGCCGCAGATGAGTGTCTGGGTCGCCGTATCGGAAATACTGATGAGCCAGCAAGCAGAGGCTCTCCACCGATTGCAGTGGATCGTTAGTACCTCAGGCAAAGGATATATGCCTCATGGGGAAGCCGTCTCTGCGCTCTCCCATTCTTCTGTCCTCAGCTCCATGTGCGAGCCGCTCACGGGATCAGCGTTCATTCTGGCAACCCTGCTGTACCAGCAGGAGCATAATCTGGGGATCCTTCCGCCGTCCTACCATGCCGGAGCTTTTAAGGCGATGGCTATAACGGAGCCGCTCAGCGATGGCTCACAATGGACGAACGTCCCGTATTTTGTTACCACTTTACAAGCTCAGGATCCGCAAGCTGTTACAACCATCAAACGAGTCTACCTCTGCAATGATGAGCAGAATCTGTATGTCAGGATTGACAATCTCGCAGGCTCTCTTCCTGTATTCGAGCAGAACCCGCCGTTTGCAGTACGAGTGTACACGCAGGACTTCTCTCAAGTGACTCAGGACAGCGTAGCCACGGGTCTCGACAAGGGAGGGTTGCCCCGGCCTGTCAGTTTTATGGTGGAACGGCGCAGTCACGAGAACCTCTTCCGCCACTGGGTGGTCCGTACTGGAGCATGGTCCCCGCAACCGTTCCTATCTGGAATCACCCCCCAATGGGATCCTGCGACGGGACGAATCGAAGCGACAATTCCACTCTCCGCCATCAGTAGCACGGGACAACCCAGTCCAGGTCAAGCGTATGTGGTGCTGGTTCTCGCTGGTCCTGGGCCGAGTCCTGACAGCTGGAATGAAACCAGTAAGGTGCTCATCCACTACCGGTGGAGTACGCGCGATGAGGCGTGGATTTATGGAAACATCGAGCAATGATCGTAGCGCGCTCGTAAATGAAGCCTAGAAGACAAGAAGAGGGGCATCGGGTAAAAGGCCACGTTCGGTATCTTGTTAGTGCCCCCTCACGATCCGCAGAGCGGAGCAAAGAACTGAGTTTCTCCGCTCCCGCATCTGAGTACACTGATCGTCCTGAACCACAATGCTGGCTCTGAGCTGGAGGACCTCATGCCCATCACAGTGATCACAGTGCACCCCAATCCAACGATTCCTCCGACGCTTGCCATGGGAGGCATGACGGTCCTCAGTGGAATCGTGGAGTGTGTATTCAAAGGCACTGGATCAGGAGACCTCACACGTGACACGTTGATCTTTACGGTTGGACGGGTGAACCTGGGTTCGAGCCCCACACCGACTGCGAGCTGTGTGGTGTCATTGGCCAGCATTGCGTTCGACGGCGCGGTCAACAATGCGCTGTGGGCGGTCGATGGCGCCTCCGTGAATCAATTTGTCAACCTGGATCGCGGGAGTGGAACTGCAGATCTGGAGATAACAGCCAATCTGGCCGTACGCGGCGGGAACGGCATCGTGCTCCGCGTGAACTACGTCGTCTTTCAGTTCCCGTCCTAGTGGAATATCTTGTGGAGAATGGGTCCCTGAATGACTAGATTTGCGCATCACTACAGGAGGGACCACAATATTGCCTCACATCGTTCAAGATGAGTTGCAGCACGCCGTGACAGGTCGATAATACCTTCCCCACCCTGGCCGGCCAAACTTTCCGCAGTGCCGCCCAGGAATGGAGGGCTCTTAGAGAAGACAAGACTTCTTCGTTCTGCCAGGCCTGCATAGAACCTCTTAAAATTGCTTGAGTAGCATGGTAATCGATGCGAGTTGCACAAAACCCAGAAAGCTGGTGGCGTCGTATTCCCAACGGACCAGGAGCCGCCGCTTCCATTGGAGCCACGCAAAGAGGCGTTCGACGAGCCAGCGACGCTCATATCGGCACGCCATCGTGCTTGAGGTCGTCATCGAGGCCATTGCTGTCATAGGCGCGGTCTCCAATGAGATGCTCGGGCTTGTCCTCCAGCCTGGAGAAGTGGAAACTGAGTTGCACCAAGGTGACTTCATGATGATTGGCGGCATGCGTACTCACCGAGAGCGGCAGCCCATGGCAATCCACAATCGCGAGGATCGTCACGCTCTTGCCGCGTTTGGTAAGGCCCACGACGTCGCCCCCGCCATCCACGGCCTCAAATGTGGCGTCGATGAAGCTCTCGCGCTCATCAATTGTGTCCTCGCCGCACAGCGTATTGGTCAGTTCGGTGAGGATCTCGTGCAGGACCTCGCATTGACACCACTACTGAAACCGACGATGCACCGTCCTGTAGTTGTAGCATTGGAGAGCAGATGCCATTGCGCCCAGTATTCAGAATCCACCACACCGCTCCCAAGATCGCGCGTGTCGGCACCGGCTTATGGCCGGAGCCAGGCCTGGGATGTGCTCTTCGGGAAATTGTGCACGTATCTGCTCCATTGATCGTCGCGTAGACGCAACATGCGAGCGCATGTATAGGGGGCTTTTTTCATCGGACAACCATTTGAGATAAGTTCGAGTGTTTCACACTGGCACAGTCTGCATCAGATTGACGTTTCCTCTGAAAAGACGCCTGTATCATTCAAGATACGTGGTTGTCTCTATTCAGAGACGCACGAGCTCGCACAGGCCGCACACTCCCCGCGCAATGCACTGGAAATATGATAGGCGATTTTTAGAAAGGGAGAGGCAAGAGACATGCAGCATGTTGCGCGCACAGAAGAAGGAGCATCCCATGAGACGCTCATCAATCTTGGTTGCGATCGACAACGGACCATTGCGCCGAACCGTGACAGCGATGTTGCTTACCTAGGGATGGGAGGTCATAGAAGCTTCCGTGCCTATCCAACCGGTTCCGGCGGCCAGCCATCATACGCCCGAACTTGTAATCGCCGACCGTTGCCACAAAGAATTTCATGAGGCATTCGCGTTCACCCGAAATCTCCGCAGGCTGTATCCGGCGATTCCGATCATTTTGATAGCGGAGCGGAGTTCGGAGGAGCAGATTATTGCGGCGTTGAAGGCCGGAGCCAACGACTATATCAAGCAGCCCTTCGCAGAGGATGAAATGGTCGCCGCCGTCCGCCGTTGCCTATCGGGCAGGGAAGAACAGGAACCTTCAGAAGGATCGACGGAGGTATCCGACCTGATGGACGGTCATCGGATGGTGGGTGAAAGCCAGGCGATGTGCGATATCAAGGCACATCTTGGAAGAGTGGCAGGGATGGACAGCACCGTCTTGATTACGGGGGAGAGCGGGACGGGAAAAGAACTCATCGCCGAGATGATCCATAGGCAAAGTGCCAGGCGGCAGGATCCGTTCGTGTGTATCAATTGTGCGGCAATCCCCGATGCCTTGTTGGAAAGCGAGCTGTTCGGCTATGAACGAGGAGCCTTTACAGGGGCCCTGTCGAAGAGGGACGGTCTGTTGAAGCAGGCGAACGGCGGGACGATCTTTTTCGATGAGATCGGCGACATGAGTTTGTACGCGCAAGCAAAGGTGTTGCGGGCCATTGAGACCAAGGTCGTATGCCCGCTCGGTGGAAACCGAAGCATCGCCGTGGATATCAGGATCATTGCGGCCACGAATCAAGATCTGAAGCGGTTGATGAAAGAAGGGAAGTTCCGGCAAGACCTATACTTCAGGCTCAACGTGACGACGCTTCACCTCCTTCCCTTGCGCCAACGAAAAGAGGATATCCCGCTGCTGCTCACACACTATCTCCAAGAATTGAATCGTCGGTT
>JAICWG010000182.1 GCA_025934915.1 Nitrospira sp. | reverse complement strand
TGTTCTGCGCGGCACTCCGTAATCCACGCGCCAGGTCTTCTACGGTCATGCCTTTGTGATTATTCGCTTGCTGGGTTGCGGAAGCCGCAAGCACACTTCCTGCTCTCAAAAGGAAATAGAGGACGCCGGACATGCATCCGGTTGCCCATCGGCGGTACATGTGGAAACTATAGCATACAGAGGTTCCCCGATCTCCTGCACGGATGGAGTATTCAGTTGAGATCGCGTATGATCCGACCGTTCTAGAACCGGTACTTACAGGGAGCAGTGACGATGGACCTCGATACGTCATCTCGGTGGTTGGTGGTTGTCGGCTGTATCAACGCTGGACTTGGAGTGGCAGCCGGTGCCTTTGGGGCCCATATGCTTAAAGGCACGCTGGACCAGCCGATGTTGGCTGTCTACGATACGGCGACCCGCTATCAGATGTATCACGCCTTCGGTATGGTCTTGAGTGGATTTGCCGTTCGTATCGGCCGCGATGCAGGAGCGGCCAAAGCCGGATGGATGTTTTTGGCAGGAATCTTCTTATTCTCGGGTAGTCTCTATGGGGTCTCGTTATTGGGAGTGCGCTGGCTCGGAGCGGTGACGCCGGTCGGCGGCGCATTATTCATTATCGGCTGGTGCCTGTTGGCTTGGCGCGCCTGGCGCTGGGCAGCAAGCTGACTACGGTCGGCAAGGGGCTGTACGCTTTCCGCTGATTGCTCCCCATCCCCCCATGCTGTTGACAAATGATCCTTCGAGCTTCGTGTTGTCCTTGATGAACAGCAGACTGTCTTCTTGGATTTGCCCGTTATGCTCCCATCGCAAATAAATGCTGTCGCCAAGCATGATCATTTCCGACGGCGCAGGAATATTGGCCGGCACCTGTCCCTCAGGAGGAAAGACCAGGGTGGTTTTCTGCTCTTCGTGGTGCTGGTGATTATGAATGGTCCATTGCCAGGTTCCGCAGAGACGAGCGCGGCCTTTCGCTTGCCTGACACGTTCCTTCCACCCATAGATGTCCCACCAAGCAGCGGTCGCCAGCTGGCTTGATTCAAACACCGAGCGCTCGGCAGCCAATAGAAGTTCAGTGTTCCGTGGCGGGGATGCGGCCTGAGATGTCCGAAGTGTCTGGTCCTCTTGTACGAGACGGAGCAGGTCGGAGAGTGAGGCCGACCGGCTGTGGCCGTGCAACCACTCTTGTCGTGCCGCAGAAAGTGAGAGCACGGCAGAAGATGGTCCTGCATCATGACGAATGGAATCGACAAACTGCCATGTGGCCAGCGCTGCCATCAGCTCTTGGACGGACTGGGATAATTCCGTCAACTCCAGTTCTTTGACCATTTTACTGGGAAGTCTCTTGGCTCCCAATGCCCCCGCTGCATCTTTGAGCCCGAGCGCGGGTCCCACTTCTGTTGTGAACAGTTGTAGGGCTTTCTCGTCCGAGTCGATCGAAGCCAGCTGGTCGGCCCGTTGACTCACCACGTCGGCCATCAAGATCGGGGACACTTTTCCCTCAGCCACGGCAAGAGACGGGGCGAACATCGAGAACATCACGACCAGGAGAACGCCGGCCGTGGCACGGCGATGTAGGTAACGATCTTGGTTTCGACCGGGAGGTCTCGCGACCGCGATCGGTGCGCGAGGCTGAGCGTGCACTGGAGAGCGACTTTGGGTCATGTTCCTTGGAAGCAAGACTTCAAGAAGCTTGCGGTTCGCTCCCAGGCGAGGGTCGAGCTGTCGGGATCGTAGGCATGCGGCTTCATATCATTACAGAATGCGTGGGACGCCTCGGGGTAGAGATGAATCTCGACTCGCTTGGCATATTCGGCAGAGGCGCTGCGCAATTGCTCGACGTCGTCCTGAGTGGCCCAGGTATCCTTTCCTGCTTGGTGATACAGCACCGGTGAAAAGATGTCTTTCATCAGCTCTTTGGGAGTGACCATTTTGCCGTAATAGGAAACGGCGGCGCGCAATCGCTTCCGATGACACGCGAAACGGAGCGCATAGGACCCGCCCATTCCATAGCCCACGGCGCCATGGATATTTTTCTTCACGAAGAGGCGGGTATTGAGGTATTCACAGCAGGAGTTGATATCCGTGATGACATGGGCATCGTTCTGACGTTCCAGCAAAGCGGCCGCCACGTCATCGTTGGCGGTCACCATGCCTCCCAACCGGCCATAAAGATTCGGAATGATCACCGTATAGCCTTCACAGGCCAGCCGGGCGCCGAGATCTTTCATTTGTCCGGTCAGTCCCCACCGATCATGCAACAGGACGACCCCCGGATAGGTCCCCGGTTGTTGCGGCCAGAAGAGGAGGCAATCGATGTGGTGTTCTTTCGGCACCTTGGTCTTGAAGTAAGGGTCCACCATCTGATCGGTATGGGTGGGGATCGGTATGCCGCTTGGAAAACGCGCGGTTCCCGTCCCGATCTGTTCCAAGGTAAAGGGGGCGGTTTGTGTCGTAGACATAATCGGAATGACTTAACAGAGCGGCGTTGCATACAACATGACCTTACTATATGAAGCCGTTTGCGAGAATGTCAAATGAGCGCTGTTGACTGATGAATACTCCCATTCTACTCTGAACTGTCAGTTGTGAGGGTCTTGTGAGTAAGGAACGTATTGGTGTGGGACTGATCGGCGTGGGTCGGCACGGGGCTCGGTATGCCCAGCATCTTGTTCAGAATCTTCCAATGGCCTCCCTCAGGGCCGTGTGTCGACGACATCCTGAACAGGGCGTTCATGTGCCGGGTGCCGAGTCGGTCACGGTCTATGGAGACGCCCGATCCCTCATCGCCGATCCGGCGGTCGATGTGGTCGTTGTGGTCACTCCGCCCATTTACACTGCCGAAATCTGTGGACTAGCCGCTCAAGCTCGTAAACCACTGTTGATCGAGAAGCCATTGGCGGCTACGGCAACTGATGCTCGTACGATGGTTGCTCTCACTCGCGAGGCTGAGGTGCCCTTAATGACGGCGCAAACCCTCAGGTTCGATCATACGATTCAGCACATGAAGAAGCTTCAACCCTCTATCGGGCGTTCCCAGCAACTGGACTTTGTGTTTCACATTGAGATACGAAAAACAGCTCCCGACCATGCCGACGGCTATGGCAAACGTGGAGCCATCCTGGAAATTGGAGTCCATATGCTCGACCTGGTTCGATTCCTAACCGGAGAAGAAGTACAAGAGGTGCGGTGCACGATGGACCGGCATCCACCGAGTGCGCCGGAAATGAGGGCATCTGTTCACCTCACCACGACCGGCGGGACGGCCTGCCGGATAGACATCGCGCGAGTCTTGGAATCACGTGCCGGGAGAGCGATATGGATCGGTTCACAGGGGCGAGTGGAAGCCGACTGGATGCATCGTCGAATTCGCGGTGTGGATGATACCGGTGTTGAGACTATGAGCGCCGACCCTCCTCCGTCCCAGACCGTCCTTCAGACCCTCATGGCCTTTTTGCAGGCGGTGATAAACAATTCTCCAATGCCCATCACGGGGGAGGACGGGTGTCGCGCTGTGGAAATCGCCGAAGCCTGTTACTGTTCCGCTGAGGCCGGTGGTGTATCGATTACGCTACCGCTTCAACCTCAACCTTAGCCTCGACCTGCAGCACTTGGTTACGGCTCCGCTACGATGTGAGTATCGGTCTCCTCGACACCGTCGATCGCATGGATCTTCGTGATGACGACATCGGAAAGCGCCCGTTCATCCTGGACGCTGATGAAGACAAAGATATCCGGACGGCCGAAGCAGGAGTGGGCCTGTTCCACGCCGGGTATGCGTTTCAGTGTGCCGACCACGTCCTTGGTCTTTCCCGCTTTCACTTTGATGAGAATGTAAGCTCTTGTTGCCACGTGTCCCTCCTTCTAGCAGGATGCTGAAAAAGTCCGCCAGCGGCGTTCTCGCATCGCTCAGAGGCTCAACGTACCGAAGCGTACGCCTCGCCGCTTCGCTCGCTGCGGTCTTGCTGGCAGCCTTTTTGAGCATCCTGCGGTTAGCACATTCGCGAGATACATGATTACCGTCCCGTCGCTCCCGGCATCGCCTTTCGATGGTGAGCATACACCCCTTCAAAATCTTGCCCTCGCGCGGCGAGCGCCGACCGGCCATCTCGCACGAGCTGCATGAATCGCTTGAAATCATCGACCGAGAGGTTGAATCGTCCGAAACCGGGTGCCAGCCGCTCCAGTTCCTCCGCGGAGGCGCGCTGATCTGCATCCGCGAGTGCTTCCAATATTTCTGCGGTCCATCCGCTTGCGCGAAATCGTTCGAGAACGGAGGTGGCCTCTTCGCCGTATTTGTCGGTTAGGGCGCGTTGCGCAAAATCCTGTACGGGGCGGTCCGTGCTCTTTGCGAAGGCGGATTGAAACTGAATGACCGACTGAATGACGCGATCGGCTTCTCGGCTGCCTTCCGGCGGAAGGACCTGTGCTTGTTCGAGCGTCGCGAGAACTGCCATAGCTGACCCGACATGCGGAGAGGAGCGTTTGGGCTGCTGCACGGAGAGGGGAGGAGCTTGGCCCGCGGTAAGCAATGAAGACCCGTCTCCCAAGGGGGAACACAGTAAGATGGAGAGGCTAATAGCGAAAGCCCGGCAAGCCTGCCAGGTAGGTCGCGACCGACTCAAAGGGACCGTTCCCTCTGGGGGATACCGGAGGCGCATGGGCGGATTATACAGAGTCGATGGGAGCGGTGCTAGTCAAGATCCGGCAACGGGTTGCTCTATTGAAACCCCGGTAGAGACTTCCTATAATCGCCCGGTTTGACCACAGAAAGGCGGTAGTTTCATGCTCGCCAAGGTGAGGAGCGCGGCACTCGTCGGTCTCGACGCGCATCTGGTGGATGTCGAGGTCGATATTTCCGGTGGCCTTCCACAATTCTCGGTCGTTGGGTTGCCTGATGCCACCGTCAAGGAAAGTCGTGACCGAGTGCGCTCCGCGCTGAAGAACACGGGATTTCACTTTCCTGCCAAACGCATTACCGTCAATCTTGCTCCCGCCGGGATCAAGAAAGAGGGATCGGGACTTGATCTTGCGATCGCTGTCGGGATCCTCGTCGCCGAAGAAGTCATCCCACAGTCGAGGCTGGACCATCGCGTGCTGGTCGGAGAATTGTCGTTGGACGGTCGGGTGAAGCCGGTCATGGGCGCCTTATCTTTTGCGCTCGCTTGCCGAGCCGGATATGACCTGTTGCTGCCGGCGGACAATGGCGCGGAAGCTGCGCTGGTGGAGGGCGTCGGCGCCTATCCGCTCCATAGCCTCCCGGAAGCCGTGGAGTTTTTGAAGGGAACCCAAGCCATTGTGCCAAGCCGGTCGAACTACGACGTGCTGGGGGCGACCAGGACGGCAGAGGACGAAGATTATTCGGATGTCCGTGGGCAGGAGCATGCCAAGCGGGCACTGGAGGTCGCTGCCTCGGGTGGACATAATGTGTTGATGGTCGGTCCGCCCGGTTCCGGCAAGACGATGTTGGCGCGCCGACTGCCCTCGATCCTTCCACTGCTGGAATCAGAAGAAGCCATTGAAACGACGCGTATTCACAGCGTCGCCGGGCAACTTGCCCCAGATCGGCCTTTGCTCTCGGTGCGGCCCTTCCGCGCTCCTCATCACAGTATCTCCGATGCCGGTCTTGTCGGAGGAGGCACAATCCCGAAACCTGGGGAAGTCTCACTTGCGCATAACGGTGTGCTGTTTCTGGACGAGTCTCCTGAGTTTAAACGGGGGGTGCTGGAGGGATTGCGGCAACCGTTGGAAGATGGTCAGATGATCTTGACCAGAGCCAGTGGAACCTTAAAATATCCGGCACGATTCATGTTGATCGCCGCGATGAATCCTTGTCCTTGCGGCTATTATGGGGATCGAACCAGACCCTGTATTTGTACCGGCACGCAAATTCGTCGGTATCGCGCGAAACTCTCCGGGCCGCTACTGGATCGGTTGGATATCCATCTGGATGTGCCGCCTGTTCCGGTTCGAGAGCTCCGTACGGAATTGCCCGCAGCAGAGGGATCCACTGCGATCCGATCGCGTGTCGTCGCAGCTCGGGAACGTCAACGACGGCGTTACCGAAACGATGGCATTTATACGAATACGCAGTTGAAGCCACGGATGATAAAGCGGTATTGTGGGCTCGATCAGCCGGCTCAGGAGCTGCTTGAGCACGCGATGGCGAGGCTGCGGCTGTCGGCGCGGGCGCACGGACGCATTCTACGTGTTGCGCGCACCATTGCCGACTTGGCCGACTCTGATAAGATTGAGGCCGTGCACATCGCGGAAGCCATTCAATACCGTTCCTTTGACCGCAACCCCGACATGTGAGGCTTCGATGTCGTCGATGAAAGTGTTTCTGTGGTGGTTTGTCGTGGGAGCGACGATGGCGCTGGCCGTCATCCTGGTGCAAGGGGGCATCCGTGAGGTGATGCAGGCGCAAGGGTCTGTGTGGGAACTGAAACTGGTTGAGCTGCTGACCACGATCATGGGCGGCGGGTTGCTGGGCGGCTGCATCGCGTTGATCCTCGATCGGATTAAAAAATCCTAAGTGTAAGCTCCCTCCAACTCCGTAAAGATTCTCCACGTTCCGTTTCCTGCTCTCCGATAGAAAATCAAAATACCTTCATTCGTATTGCCGTCTTGTGATACGAAGGAAGGGGCCATCTCCTCCGAGTTCTGCGTCGTTCCGGGTTGGCAGAGGAACCGATGCCGCGCAATGACCAGGCTGTTCGGCAGCTCATCATCCTCAAGAAACTGGAATCGTCCCGGCATGGACTGACGTTGGAACAACTTGCCGACAGCTTCGGCCCTTCGGCAACTCGTCACCCACGAACATTACGCCGAGATCTGGACGCTATCGAATCGGCTGGGTATCCACTCCTGACTGAACGTGTCGACGGACGTACTCGCTGGAAGCTTTTAGAGGGAGTGCGCCATGCGCCGGCCCTCCGGTTTTCACCCACCGAACTCATGGCGCTCGCCCTCAGCCGCCGTCTCATCGCGCCGCTCGAAGGCACCGCGCTGCATGCCTCGCTGGTATCAGCCTTGAGCAAAGCCTCGGCGGCACTGCCGCCGGAAGGGCTTGCGCTGGTCCAACAACTGGAAGGCACGTTTTCAATCGGACTTGGCCCGCACAAGCGGTACAAGCACCATCGCGAGATCGTCGAATGGGTCACGCAGGCCATCGCCGAGAAGCGGCGCATTCAGATGCGGTACGATTCCGCCGCTCGCGGGCGTGTCACCCGCAGAGAAGTCGATCCCTATCGCCTCTGGTACGTCTCCGGCGGTCTATATCTCATCGGCTATTGCCATCTCCGCAAAGAACCCCGCATGTTCGCCGTCGAGCGGATCAAGTCCGTCACGCCGACAGAGTCACCCTATCAGATTCCCCTGCACTTCGACTTCGAAGCCTTCGTTGAAGATTCGCTGACTGTCATGCGCGGCCCTCGCATCACTGTCGAGTTGGAGTTCGACAAAGCGACGGCGGCCTGGGCCAAAGATCGCGTGTGGCATCCCAGTCAGCAGATCACACGATTGCCGTGCGGCAGGATGCGCATGACACTGGCCATAGCCGATAGCCGCGAACTCGTCGGCTGGATATTGAGCTTCGGCAGAGGTGTCAGAGTTGAGAAGCCGGATCATGTGCGGGCGGCAGTAATTGAAGAAGCATACAGGATTTCGATGAACCGCTGACCTCAGGTGTCACGCTGTCGCGGCCAGGGCGAACGTTCTTCGAGCCTGTCTTCAAACAAGTCGCGAAGTTCGGCAATCGGCTGAGTCGCAGAGGAAAGGACCTCGGATGTCACAGACCTGTGAGACCATGGCGGTAAACAATCGGTCCACACAGGGAGGTAGCCATGCGATACGCGGCAGGATTCACAGCGGCGATAACAATGCTCCTGTGGACGGCGGTCAGTCACAGCGAGCCAGGCTTCGATCCGCGCTACGAGCGGGACTACAATATCTTCAACTCGGTCACAAAGTACCATCCGGATAATCCGCTCAATCCGGTGAACAAGTACGACCCCGACAATGCCTTCAATCCGGTCAACCAGTATGATCCCGGCAATCCGACAAACCCGATCAACCAATACAACCCGAACAACCCGTTCAATTCGATCAACCGCTACCATCCGGACAATCCATTGAACCCGGTGAACAAGTTTAATCCTAGCGTGCCGTTCGCGCCGCTGGACGGAATCGGCGGCAGTCAAAAACAGAGATGGTGAAGAACCACATAGGTGGCACGTGGAGTCCCCCAGACACCGAGGGCTAAGGCTCCGATGACACAGTAGGGAGCTTGCGTCGAAGACAGAGCGCGATGAGCCAACTCCACCACTGCGAGGTAGTCGTTTTGAAAAACATCAGGTTGGGTCATGATCCGGAACTAGGGGTGTGGAATAGTCCTACGTGCGCGATCGGATTCCTCTGCGGCGTTACGTAGAGCCGACATCCAGCGGTGTTGGGCATTCGACAGACGACAGACGGCGAGGATGCCTTCGACAGCGGAAACGGGATAGTCCGTCGGACTGATTTGCGCCGCGCTTACGTGGAGCTTACGCAGCCAGATCGGCGGATTATCGGGATCGAAAGCCATGGAGCGATTGTACAGGAAGGAGGGGAAAAGGCAAAGGCCACGACCGAGGGTGCTCACGGTTACTGAATCATCTGGAGGCCAAGACGGCGGAAGTCCTCATCGAATGCGAAACACGGCACATGATGGAGCAACGTGGTGACCACG
>JAICWG010000278.1 GCA_025934915.1 Nitrospira sp. | reverse complement strand
TTCAACCCGGTACAACCGGCTTTCTGGAGACAGCCCCGTTCACTCCCTACCCACAGCCGTGTAAAATTCTCCGCCCAGCATGGAGCACTGATGATCCAGATCACATCGCTTTTCTTGGCCTCACTGCTCCTTCTCGCGGGATGTGAATCTCCGGACCGCGTACTGACGAACGCTGAGCGAGTGCTCGGCAGCCGAACCGGCAGGACGGTGCTCGACATTGCCACCGGCAAAGACCCCAAACAAATCCTCAAAGAGCGCGTCGATGTCTATCAGCGCGACCCTGAGGCCGTGCTCAGAGATCTGCGAACGATCCAACGAGATTTCAACACCATCATGACCGCGCTGACAGGCCGGGTCCGACAGACCTGGGGCGAGAAGGAAGTGAAGGTCCCGGAGCAAAAGAAGTACGTGAAATACACTCAGAATTATTTGAGCCGGACCATCGTCGACTTCGACAACGGGTCGATCGCGGTGGAAACATTGGACGACAAATCGCCGAAAGAAAGCCTTAAGAACGCGATCGTCACGACCTTGCTCACACCTGACGATCCATGCTCCGTCGATCTTTTTTCAGACAAGCCGATCACGCTGACCAGTGACCACCCTCCATATCTATTGGGTCTGGTGCTGGATGAACAAGGTCAACCGATCCGCACCCCGACTCAAGCGGAAGGGTTTGCGACATCAACGCTCGAGAGCGCGAAGACAAGAATCGTGGACCAAAACGGGACGACCAAGCGAGCGCTGATCGCCGAAATCAAGATGGTCGCGAATTTCTCGAACTGACAAGCAGACAAGTACCGGGCGACCGTCACCAGATTTGCCGGGCAATTCAAGATCAGCCCAAGCCTCATTTTTGCCGTCATTAGAACGGAAAGCAACTTCAACCCCTTTGCCGTGAGTTCTGCCCCGGCCTATGGCTTGATGCAACTGGTTCCCACCAGCGGAGGCCGGGATGCCTATCGAAGAGCCAAGGGGAAAGATGCGATTCCATCACGCGATTACCTGTTCGACCCTGAGAATAACATTGAGCTCGGCAGTGCCTATCTCAATGTCCTGTCATATAATCTGCTTGAGCAGATCGACAATCAGGTTTCGCGGGAGTATTGCGTGATCTCGGCCTATAACACAGACCCTCGGAACGTCTTCAAAACGTTTGCCGGTGACTCCATAGCCGCTCTCAATCAAATCAATAGCCTCGAACCACCGGCCGTCTATGACCGATTGCGCAATAATCTGCCGTACCAAGAAACGAGGGATTATCTCGTGAAGGTCGTCACCTTCCGCAAACAGTTCGTCTCCACACGTGAAGACAATGACCGCTGAGCGCTTTCAGGGTATTCAGAAATACTATGCAAGGCTGGAAAATCAGACGACTAGAGGCTGGCCAGACCTGAACTGGTGGTTCATGAAAGCCTGGAGATGCTTATTGTCGATGGGAGACAGTCCCTCGAACTCTACTCCGTAGGTTTGTTCTTTGCCCCACCGGACTGTGGCGGTTTCGATGAACATTGATGTCGCCTGATTGGGCAATCGCAAATTCATGACAATTCGGTCTCCTGGTGTGATTACCGCTTCCGTCATGACACGCGCCCCCTTTGTCGACACGTCATAGACGATCCCCAGACCTTGTTCGACCGCCCCCGTCCTCAGCAAACCGACTCTGGCCAACGAACAGGGAAATGGGGCCGACACACGCACCCGAGGGTGTTTGCGCAATTGTTGGGTAGTCTGTCCACTGCCGGATCTGAAGTCTTGATCATCTATCATGTTTTACTATTTCGCTATGCCTGAAGCATTCATGTACTCGGTCAACTGTCTCAACGACGATTGCGAGAGCGTTCTGAACGCAAGTCCATGGAACTGATTGTTCGTCCAACAAACGGTGGCCACCTCCACCTCCGTTGGGGGAGCGCCCTTGGTCAGTCGGAGTGCAAGGGAAACCTGGTCGCCCGGCTCGATGACCGCGTCAGTACTCACGCATATGCCATGCAGTGACAGGTCATAGACCACACCAACGTCACTGATCGGTTTCCGAAACCACCATCTAGTTCTTAGCGAGGAAAGGGAACAGCTGAAGGGCATGGGGATACGCACTCTGGGGTATCGTCGGGTTTTGTTTCCTACCACTTCCGGCTGATGAATCGTCTGCATGAAAATCCACCTCGTGAGGGACACTGTATCTCACAAGGCGGATTCCGCGAACTATTTTTTCACTTTATGTACGGATTGTCGTTGCAACGCTATACGATGACGGCTCAACATGGGGCTTTCTCGCATTGCGGAAGGAGTGGGTTTGAGAACGTTTCACCTGACTCCTCGAGTGATGCCCATCTCGACGAATACTTCCACCTGGGGCAGGAATCGCAGGGGAAGGAGCTTCGCTTCCTGGAGCAAGCGGGACCGCGTGCCCTAACAAACGCTCGATCTCTCGGAGTTGATGAGAGTCTTCGCCCGTCACAAAACTTGTGGCGCGACCGGTCGTCTTCATCCGAGCCGTGCGACCGATACGATGCACATAATCTTCCGGGCAATTGGGAAGATCGAAATTGATCACATGGCCGATATTCGCGACATCGATCCCTCGGGCGGCAATATCCGTCGCCACCAACACACGGAATGCTCCGCGTCTGAAACCTTCCAGTGCGGTGCGTCGCTGGGATAGACTCCGATCTCCATGCAGCACAGCCACCCGATGGCCTGCACTACCCAGCATGCGCCCCAACCGATCGGCACGATGCTTCGTCCTGGTGAAGACCAGCGCAGTAGCCTGATCGGCCTTCAATAGCGACAACAGAAGATCGGATTTGTCGGCATGGGATGTGTAATGCACCGCCTGAGTGATCCCCTCGGCCGTCGTGGCAGACGGTGCCACCATCACACGCACCGGACTGTTCACGCTGGCCTGGGCCAGCCGCGCCAAGTCCGCCGGCAAGGTGGCCGAAAACAGGAGCGTCTGTCGCTGTTCCGGTAAGGCATCGAGTATTTGGTTGATTTGCGGAGCAAAGCCCATGTCCAACATGCGATCCGCTTCATCCAACACCAACATCTTAATGGACGACAACAGGACGGTGCCGTTCCACATATGATCGAGGAGACGGCCCGGCGTCGCGACCAAGATATCCGGTCGTTGTCGCAAACCTCGCACTTGGGCTTGCATGTCCGCGCCTCCGACGATGACGGTCGCGGAAATGCGTCGGCTCCGTCCGAGTTTTTCGATCGTCGCCAAGGTCTGCAATGCGAGCTCGCGCGTCGGCGCTAAGATCAATGCCTGAGGCTGTCCTTTCGGAAGGAGAGCGAGCCGCTCGATAATTGGAATGACAAAGGCAGCGGTCTTCCCCGTCCCAGTCTGAGCGCATCCGATGACATCTCGTCCCGCAAGCGCAGGAGGGATGGCTCGTTCTTGAATGGGAGTCGGTGAAGCGAATCCTGCATGAGCCAAGTCTTGCAAAAGAGCTTCGGACAAACCGAGAGCGTGAAAACCTACATGAACAGACGTATCCACTACAATATCCTTTCAGTTTGATCGCATGATGACGGGATCAGAGAACCGAGGGGAGAAACAACCGAGCAGGATGCCACTCCAAACTGGACCTGGTCGCGATGCGATCGCGAGATCCGTATAGTTTCAGCATTTCCTCGCCGGACCAGCACGAGTGAAATACGGTGTTACCATACAGCATGGCTCTCCCGAGATCAACCTGTTCTTCAATAGATACGAGAGGATCATACTATATATCATTGCATAAATAACGTTACCTTCTTGATAAGGACGCAGATCGCCTTGGACCTGCGTGGGACGGTGCTGGATGCTGCGAAACGGTTGATGTCAGGGTACCGCGTCGTTCGTCCTGGGTCGGGAAATAACGATTGGGGGTTCCGTGTA
>JAICWG010000098.1 GCA_025934915.1 Nitrospira sp. | reverse complement strand
TCGAGATCATGTTCGGTCGCATCAAGGATTGGCGCCGTATTGCCATGCGGTACGACCGCTGCGCTCACACGTTCTTCTCGGCCATCTGCATCGCCGCAACCGTCATCTTCTATCTCAAAGAATGAGTCCTGAGCCTAGGCATCGCCAAGCGGGTGTCGCACACGAATGCGGCACCCGTATCATCACAGGACGAGAACGTGAGCCAGCAAACGACAAGACAAGAAACTCGAATCTTCCTGCTATACGGGTGGCTCAGCTCAATCGCCCTGCACGCGCTCATGCTTCTCAGCATGTTCCCGCTATTCCGACAGTCACTGATAGCTATTCACAAAGAACCGTTTCACTGGGACGTTGCGCTCGTGCAAACGATACCAACGGCTCACGAGTCGATTGAACCCGTCGATGTCGCTAAGTCGGCCATATCGAAGCAACCAGATCGCACACCCACTGTCTCTCAGGCCAACCGGACAATCCGTCAGGCAGCCCCATCTGCTGAACACAGCACCTCACTTATTCCAAAGACTCAAGCACCGGTCATACCGAAAACCCGGCCAAACAGTCTTTTGCCGGCCACATCATCGAAGAAGACAGCCGTTACATCGATACCGGATGAATTGTCCCCCACTCTGGCCCAGACAACCGAACTTCTATCACAACAGAGTGAGACAACGATTGACTCAACGACACAAGCGCCACCACGATCGGAAACAGCCACTGCCTCCGCTACCCTAGAAGAGAACACACCTCCTACCGACACCACCCAGCCGTCGCCGGCACCGACCACAAGTATCAGACACCGTCGCTCCTTCCTCGATACGCCTCGACTACGGCTGGCTTCAGCAAGCAATTTCCCGCCGGCTGGAGGAACTCAAGCGGTCTTCTCGTCCAGCACTCGATGAATCGCGCCCCCTCAAGGTTACGGTCAAGGCAGTAGTCTCGCGGGAAGGAATCTTGCTGGATTCTGCAGTGGTGAAAAGTTCCGGCCTGGATCGCATCGATCAGGAAGCGATGGCGCTCGTGCAGCGGGCCTTCCCAATGCAACTTGACCGCCCATTGGACCGTGGTCAGATCGCCATGCGCATTCCCATCACCTATTCGCGCGAGTAGTCCATGATTCGGTTGCTCACAGTTGGATGCGTGATCGGATGGCTCATGTTGAGCCAAATCGACATCACGTACGCCGAACCCTATCGCCCGACAGATGATGCCCAGGTCCTTGAGCGGCTCAGTTTCAAGGTGACTGATCCCGCGGCGCGCGCAATCGAAAGCCTACGAGCCGATCTGCGAAACAACCCTCGTCATCTCGAATCAGCCGTGAAACTGGCCACTCGCTACATCGAGCAAGGCCGGTCGGAAGGCGATCCTCGTTTCCTTGGGCAAGCACAGGCAGTCCTCACCGCTTGGTGGAACGAGGTGACTCCTCCACCGGCAATGCTCCTCTTACGAGCCACAATCCGACAGAACGCCCATGAGTTCAGTGAAGCCCTAGCCGACCTCGATCAGGTATTGGTGGTCCAGCCGACCAATACCCAGGCTTGGCTCACCAAAGCATCGATTCTGCAAGTACAGGCACGCTACGACGAGGCGCGCCGAGCCTGTCAGCGACTCGCTCGATTGGCTGCTTCTCACGTGCTGCTTGGTTGCTTGGGCGATATCGCCGGCGTGACCGGTCAATCGGCAAAGAGCCAAGAGCTGCTCCGGCAGGTTCTTTCTGCGCCGACCCTCTCGGGGCGCGAGCGAATCTGGATTGCGACCATCCTGGCTGAAACAGCCGTGCGCACCGGAGCAATACGAGAGGCTGAAGAGTATTTTGCCGAAGCCTTCAAGGTCGGCATCAAGGATCAATACTTGCTGGGTGTCTACGCAGATTTCCTACTGGATCAAGGCCGTTATCGTGACGTCGTCTCTCTCCTCCAATCTGAGACGAGAGCCGATGGATTGTTCTTGCGTCTAGCCCTCGCTGAACAGGCGTTGAGGCTGCCTGCGTTCCAGAGCCATACAGCCGAACTGGCAGCCCGCTTTGCCGCAAGCCGCGAACGCGGAACGACCGTCCATGTCAGAGAAGAAGCACGGTTTACGTTGGCCTTATTGCGCGACGCTCAACGGGCGCTGCCGTTAGCCCAGGCCAATTGGAACGTCCAGCGAGAACCAGCGGACGCCAGGATTCTCCTGGAATGCGCGCTCGCCGATGGGAACCGAGCGGCAGCTCAGCCGGTACTCGATTGGTTGAATGCCAACCATGTTGAAGACTTTCGACTGAGACAACTTTCGGAACAGATTCAGGAGACCACATTCTAATGCGTACCCTGCTCGTCCTCATCGCCTGGCTTCTGCTCAACCTTCCCGCTTGGGCTCACAAGCCCAGCGACAGCTATCTCTCCCTATCCGTTGAGCACGATCAGGTTGAGGGACGGTGGGACATCGCCCTTCGTGACCTCGCCGATGCCATCGGATTGGATCGCGATGGCAACGGCCAACTCACTTGGGGAGAAGTCCGTGATGCGCATGGCGAGATCGGTACTTACGCATTGTCTCGCCTCATGCTGTCAGCCGGTACACGAAGCTGTACGATCCAAATGCTGGAGCAGCTCATTGACCATCACACAGATGGCGCCTACTCGGTTCTGCGTTTCCACTCCAATTGCGGCGGACCTATTGGACGACTCCGCGTGGACTACCGATTGCTGTTCGATATCGATGCACAACATAAGGGACTCTTGCGCCTGACCCAAGGCGGACAAACCAATACTGCCATTTTCAGCCGGGAATCCGCTGTCCAGGAGTTTTCGGTCGCCGAACGGTCACGCTGGGCCGAGAGTAGGCAATTCATCCACGAGGGCATCCGGCACATCTGGCTGGGGTTCGACCATGTCCTGTTCTTGCTCGTCCTGTTGCTTCCTGCTGTCTTAATCCTGGCAGAAGGTCGCTGGCAAGCGGCGGGTGAATTCTCATCAGTGTGCTGGAACGTCTTCAGCATCGTCACGGCTTTCACTGTAGCCCATTCTCTGACATTGACTCTGGCTGCCTTGGATGTCGTCCGGCTACCGTCTCGGTTGGTAGAATCAACCATCGCCGCCTCAGTGGTGCTTGCAGGGCTTGGCAATTTGTATCCCGCGATGACGAGCCGTCGATGGCTGATTGCCTTTGGATTCGGTCTGATTCATGGATTCGGGTTTGCCGCCGTGCTCACGGATCTTGGGCTGCCTCACGATTCATTATTACTGAGCCTGGTCAGCTTCAACGTCGGAGTAGAAATTGGCCAGCTCGCCATCGTCGCCGCATTCTTGCCCCTTGCCTTCATGATTCGCCGCTCCTGGTCCTACCCGAGATTGGTGCTTACCGGCGGATCACTGGCAGTGATTGCCATCGCGCTCGTCTGGTTCACCGAACGGGCGTTTGATGTTCAGCTGTTTCCGATCTAACGAGTTGTTAGCGCGAGGATACTGCAAGAGCGCCGGGGTAGAGAGTACAGATCACGAGGTGAACGATCCAGGGATCATGATGCATCTCCCGATATCGCGCGATCAGCTGATTATCAAGGGACTCTGCATAAGGTGAGGTATTCATCGGCTCGGCACGTCACATGCTTGATCTTGAGCCATTCATGTCGACCTCGGCACACAGAGCCATGCCCCATTCTCGAACGACGCTCTAGCCGTTATTTCACGAGCCTCCAGGGGCCCTCTCCACGTCGCCTTGGCTGTCGCTGGGCGAGGAACTCGCATTGCCACCCCCAAGACAGAAGGTGCGTTCTTCCGCAGGGTAGTCTCTGGAGAAACCGCTGGAATAGACATGCATGTTCTTGACCCCTTCGGTGTCCCAGATGTGAAGGCATTGCGCCATCAGGTGTGGCAGCATTCGTGGAGCGCCGCCGAGCATTTCCGAGCTGGCTCGTTGCGTCATGCCGACCACAATCAGCCGATTACCGGCCTGCAACAGACTCGACTCCACAACCCCCTTAAAAGTGATCGCAAACCAGGGTGCGCCGTCCTGTTCGGCTTTCATCGGGCTAGACACTGGATGCGTATCAAGGGGCTGCTCCTCGGCCAGAATGACCACACCGTTTGGTTTCTGAATCACTCGTATGATCTCACCGGCCAACTCCACTTTGTGGGAGACGAAGGTGGCGCTTGAGGGATGATAGGCCTGGGCTTCCCAGGCCTTGACGTCAAAGGTGTTGGCTTCGACGTTTTTCATAATCGCCGGCGGGAACATCGGGGTGGCTGTGCAAGCACTCAACCACACACTCATCGTGACCAATTCGACACTACGCATGGGTGACTCTCCTTTCATCAACGAGCCTCATCTTCCATGAGTCCCCCCGCCTACTCAGTATCTGTCGTTCACAGTGCCCAGCATCGTTGGGTTTCCAGCATGTGAGAATGCATATTAATCTGACTGGATCGAGGATCATCCCTGCTCATGACGGCCTCTGAAAGAACAAGGATCAACTTCTCGGTATCGACTGGTTTGGATAGACAGGCAAAGGCTCCCTGAGTCATCGCCGGCCAGACAATACCGAGACGATTACCGGACATGAGAATGACGGGCAGCTGCGGCCACATCAGGTGACATTGGCGGAGGAGGTCAAGACCATCAAGATACGGCATATGTAGTAGGTCGGTGATCACGGCATCGAAATGACGTTGGTGGAGTTCCCTCAAAGCCTGTACGCCATCCGCAACCGCCACCGCCTCAAAGTCGTGCAACTCCAGTTGCCCACCAGAAGGCGGCTGACCTGCTCTTCATCGTCAACCACTAACACGCGCTTGCCGTATCCCATCATCGTGTTCTCCTTCCATTTGAAGCGATTCCAGAGACCTCAATGTGAGGCCGGGGTAGAGGCAATGGGAGGGCAGCCTCCACCCCGCACTCGGTCCGAGCTGAAAAGTTGGAGGCTCGGACCTCGACCATCACTGAAACCCTGTCGAGGAGGTAGTGCCAGAGCAGTTGTCCTGCCTTCGAGGACTTGCTCATAACTGGGATGCACCAGAACCTCTTCGAGCTCCACCGTCGTCGCATGATCGGTGGCCAACGCGAGGTAGCCTTCCTGCGTCGAATGACACCCTGTTAAGAAAACAAGCAAAAAGCAGGCCGTTCATACTCGCCATGCGGAACCACTATTTCGAAGCATCCTGGAACGGATTCGCTAGGTCTCGTGACACGCCCTGTGCCCATGGCGATCATGTCATTGATCCATGGAAACCCCTGATTGCGCTACTTCTAGAACGGAGCGAAGTACGGAAAGGTTGCACGCAATGTGGTTGTCAATGATCGGAGCGGACGACGACATCCTACTCTCTGATAGGCTGGAGATCTGTAACCTTTTGACCCGTCGTATCGTCTCGATACAGAGTGAGAAGCCGGCCTCTCTTCCATGAGGATGCTTCGCGTATAGTCGAACGCTACTACCCTACAGAAGACATGCCTCTTGATGCATTGTCGTGGGACACGATGGCTCAGTTGGGGAGACGGATGACGACCTGGTACAACGGGAAGACACGAGGTAGACCAGACGCTTTGAAGAATTGATGCTCCGCCGGCGGGATCATATCAGGCGAAATAGTCGAAGGCCACGATCACCGTCCGTACCTGCTACGACTTTTGATGAACGCAACAGGTGGCGGACTTGGAGGCAGGCGACACACCCCTACTCTCCTTGAATCGGGATATACATGACGTTGCCCTGGCGATTGACGAGCAGCAGAGCAAGATCGGTGGGTTTGAGGGGATCGGCGAGACGTTGGAGTATCGCAAAACTGTTTACATGCTGTCGATTCATTTCCAGCACGACGTCACCCGGCTGTAAACCGGAAGTTTCGGCTAGGCTGCCTTCTTCAATATCGGTCACGACGACGCCGTTATTCACCGGCAAATCCATCTGGCGTGCCAGAGGGGGAGTGACGTCATCGAAGACGACGCCCGCCAGCGGATGGACCGTCGAGACAGCCGACGAGGCAATCTGACTTTTCTTCGTGCGCTCACGCGGCGCTTCTTGAATGACCAGATCGGCCTGGTACTGTTTCCCATCCCGAATGAGATCCACGCGATGTTTGCTGCCGATCGGCGATTGTGCCACGAGATTCCTCAATTGGCCGCTATCCATGACGTCTCGTCCGTCGAAGCGCACCACGACATCGCCTCGTTTCAAACCGGCTCGTTCCGCCGACCCCTTGGATTGCACATCGGTCACGATCGCGCCCTTGACATCCGGCAAACGAAAAATCTTCCCCAGTGGAGGGCTGACGTCTTGGGTCGAGGCTCCTAGGAATCCCCGCACCACACGGCCGGTCTTAAGGAGGCTCTGCATGGCGGCACGGGCCATGTTGCTGGGAATCGCGAACCCGACACCCACGCTTCCGCCGGTCGGACTCGCGATGGCCGTATTGATCCCGATCAGCTCGCCTTGGATGTTGACCAGCGCTCCGCCTGAATTCCCTGGGTTGATCGGCGCATCCGTCTGGATGAAGTCCTCGAAGTCCGCCACTCCGACATCCGCGCGACCGACCGCGCTCACGATGCCGAACGTGACGGTGCGGCTCAATCCCAGCGGATTCCCGATCGCAAGCACGAAATCACCGACGGCCAGATGGCTCGAATCCCCCCATAGCGCAGTTGGAAGATTTGACGCATGGATCTTCACAACCGCCACGTCGGTTTTTGGATCGGTGGCGACGACCTTCCCTTTGTATTGCCGGCGATCCGCCAAGATCACTTCCACATCGACGGCATCGGCCACCACATGGTTATTGGTGATGATGTAGCCGTCCGGCGTGACAATCACTCCGGAACCCTGTCCATATTGCCGGCGGGCCGGTGGCTCTTTGAACAGACCGAACGGCAAGGCTTCGTCGCTGAAGGCCTGATCGCGAACCATCACCGTTGACGCGATGCTCACCACAGCAGGGATAACCTTGTTCGCGGTACCCTTGACTTGGCTCTGCAAATCGTGGCCATTCGCCGTAGGAATCTGCTGGGCGCTCGGCGCCGCCGAAACCGGAACCGTTAGACCACTCACGATTCCCCAGATAACGATCTCCATCATGAGCCTGCTGTTGTTCACCGATGCGCCTCACTTTTTTCGCCACGTGACAAACTTCTCATACGCACTTTTCCCATTCCTTACTATTGGATAAGAGACGACGGCATTCTACACGTCGTGAGCATTCAGGCCAATCGTCTATGCATTTCCGGCTTACCCCTCACCTCCTTGGATGAAGCAACATGATCGAGCTGAAGTCTTTAGAAAACGTTCCCAACATGCTCTAGTAGTACCCCCTATATTTTCTTCTCTCCGCATGGCATTCTTAGATCCAAATGGCTGTGATGGAATGGGCCTTTTGCACCTGTAAATAGTACGTGCGTTGTGAAGCTTGTTGACGCTCAGGATGCCATGACAACATGACAAATGGGTGTCCACCACCCACTAGGGGAGCGATACATGAAGAGTAGAGAGATGAGAGAGGAAGGCTCTGGTCGGAAGCGACTTCAGCGCGAGTCGGGCGGCGGCGAAGAAGCGATCGCCCAAGATCGAGCCGCCGAAGAACTGCGCAAGAGCGAAGCCCGCTTCCGCAATTTGGCCGATACCGCTCCGGCCATGCTGTGGGTCACCGAACCGGATGGCTCTGCCTCATTCATTTCGCGCGGGTGGTACGAATTCACCGGACAGACGGAGGAGGAAGGACTCGGGAAGGGCGGGTTCTGCTGGCTTGATGCGATCCATCCCGACGATTGCGAGCGGGCTGGGCGCATGTTTCAGGACGCCAATGAAAAGCGCCGCCCGTTTACCCTCGACTATCGCCTGCGGCGGCACGACGGCGAATATCGCTGGGCCATCGATGCGGGACGTCCTCGTTTCGGGCCGAACAGCGAGTTTCTGGGGTATATCGGTTCGGTGCTCGATATCACTGAGCGGAAGCGGGCCGAAGTCGCGTTACGCGAGTCGGAAGAGAAGTACCGCACGGTCTTCACTTCGATCGACGAAGGCTTCTGCGTCGTTGAAATGCTGCTCGACGAACAGGGCAAGCCGCACGACTACCTCTTCCTCGAAATCAATCCGATGTTCGAGCAACTGACCGGACTCCGCAATGCCATCGGCAGAACGGCGCGCGAACTCGTCCCTGGCCTCGAAGAGTTTTGGGTCGAGATCTACGGACGCGTGGCGTTGACAGGGGAACCCGTGCGCTTCGAGCACTTCGCCGAGCCGATGAACCGCTGGTTCAACGTCCATGCCTCGCGCGTGGGCGACGAGACGAGCCGCCGCGTCGCCATCGTCTTCACCAACATCACCGAGCGCAAACGGGCCGAGGTACTCCTGGCGGCGGAGAAGAAAGTCCTCGAACTGATTGTGACTGGAGCGGCGATGCCCGAAGTGCTCGACACGTTGATGCGCGAGACCGAAGCGCAGTCCACCGACGGCATGCTTTGCTCGGTACTGCTGGCCGATGAGAAAGGACAACGCTTATTGCACGGCGCGGCGTCGAGTTTGCCGCCGGCCTACAACGAAGCCATCCACGGCATTGTCATCGGGCCGTCTACCGGGTCGTGCGGAACGGCGGCGTTCGAGCGCAAGCCGGTGTTCGTCACCGATATTGCCGCCGACTCACGCTGGGCTGACTTCAAGGACTTGGCGACCACCCACGGATTGGGCGCCTGTCACTCGACGCCGATTCTCTCCAGCCAGGGCCGGTTGCTCGGCACGATCGCGATGTATTATCGTCGGCCCCACAATCCCGGCGCTCATGACCGGCAACTGATTGAACGGGCAGCACAACTGGCCGGCATCGCGATCGAGCGCAGCCAGGCGGAGGAAGCCTTGCGCGAAAGCGAAGCGCGGTATCACAGCATTTTTGAAAAGGCCGTGGGCGGGATCTTTCAAACCACCCTCGACGGGAAGTATGTCGCTGTGAATCCGGCGCTCGCGCGCATGTATGGGTATGACTCGCCGAACGACATGATCGCGACGATCACGGACATCGCCAGTCAGCTGTATGTGGACCCCGGTCGGCGCAATGAGTTTCTTCGTGTGATGCAGGCACAGAAAGAGGTGACCGGCTTCGAGGCGCTGGTGTACCGAAAGGACGGCAGCTTTATGTGGATTTCAGAAAGCGCGCGGACACTGCGCGATCAGACCGGGACGGTTGTCGGGTACGAAGGAACGGTGGAAGACATTACGGAGCGCAAACGCGCGGAAGGACGATTGCGCGCCACGCTCGATCATGTCCGCGCGTTAAGTGGACGACTTGCCACGGTGCAGGAAGAAGAACGTGCTCGCATCGCCCGCGAGTTGCACGATGAACTGGGTGTCAAACTGACATGTTTGAAAATCGACCTCTCTCGTGTGATGTCGATCATCGGGAATCGTGTTCGCGCCGACCTGCGCGCCAAGCTGAACGACAGGGTTCGCTCGATGGTCGGACAAGTGGATAGCACGATTGCGTCGCTGCAGCGGTTGGTGACGCAGTTACGGCCGGCACTCTTGGACGACCTGGGATTGGTCGCTGCCATTGAGTGGCAGGGCCGTGATTTTCAGAAGCGCACCGGTATTTCCTGCACCTGTATGACCAATGCAGACGATATCGCGATAGCGCCGGATCGGGCCACGGCAGTCTTCCGCATCTGCCAGGAAGCCCTCACCAATACGGCGAGACATGCGCAGGCTACAGCCGTCACGATCACGGTCACATCGCAACCGGACTCGCTACAACTCGTGGTAGCAGACAACGGTATCGGGATTCTCGATACGAAGGCCTCGGACCGCCAGTCGCTGGGATTGACGGGGATGCAGGAGCGCGCCGCTCAATGTGGAGGAACCGTGACGATTGAGGGTGATCCCGACAAGGGCACGACCGTCACTCTGTGCTTGTCTGTCGGCGGGGGACAGCCTGAATCATAAGAGGCAGCCATGTTGAAAGTTTTGGTGGTCGATGATTCTCCTCTCTTCCGCAGAGGAGTGAAGGATCTCGTAAACGAGGGGTTTCAAGGCGCAAAAATCGGCGAAGCCGGGAACGCCCATGAAATGCTGGAGCTACTGAGGCGAAAGCCATGGGATGTGACCGTGTTGGATATCAGCATGCCGGGCATGAACGGCTTGGATGCGCTGAAACAAGTGAAACAAGAGCTCCCCAAATTGCCGGTGTTGATCCTCAGTATGCATCCGGAGGAGCAGTATGCGATCCGGATGTTCAAAGCCGGGGCCGATGGGTATCTCACCAAATCCAGCGCGCCGGAGGAGCTGGTCAAGGCGATTACGAAGGTGCGCGGTGGAGGCAAATATGTGAGCCCTTCGCTGGCGGAGGCCCTCGTCGTCACCGTCAAGCCCGGCTCCGACAAGGAGCCTCACGAATTGCTTTCAGATCGGGAATACCATGTACTGCGTCTCATTGGCTCGGGACAAACCGTCGGTGAGATTGCCGGGAAAATGAACCTGAGCGTCTCGACGATCAGCACCTACCGCGCGAGGATTCTCGAAAAGATGCGCATGAAAACCAACTCGGAGCTCACCCGATACGTGCTACAGCAGGGACTCGAGGAGTAAAAGTACTGAGTATTGAGTGCTGAGAATAAGTTGAAACGGGATATGCGCGTACAGTCCTGCCACCCTTCGGTCCCTGACCTCTGCCCTCTCCGGCTTCTGCGCTGAACACTCAGCATCTCGGCTCAGCACTTCCTCTCGCCTCTGTCGTACGAACCACGACAGTGCCGTAGCTGTCGATCGACAAGAAAATCCAGCTTTTGTCGATAGGGTTCCTCATAGAACTCGGTTACACATTCAGCCATACACGACACGTTGCGCAACAGTTGTTCTCTCCTCACCAAAGGAGAATGTATGGCAGAAGCGGCTATCCCCATTGTTGACTCAGTCATTTGCCGAGAAATCACCAGCGTTGGGACCTGTACCTTCGATGAGTTGGTTAGCCGGTTACCGACCTATTCCTGGGTGCAAGTGTTTTCGTCGGTGGATCGGCTCAGCCGGCAAGGAACCCTCTCGATCAGCCGCATGCGCGGCGTCGGCTATGTGATTGTTCATCGGGCCGGTACCGGCCCATTCCTGAGGGCCGGTACCGCCCATTCCTGAGTCTTCGCAAGACCGAGAAGTGCCAAGCGGTACTATCTCAAGTGATCCGATACGGTGCCGCCGCGTGAACCGTGAGGCGGCATGAGGCTAAGGCAGAAGTGAAAGGAGATCTGATGATGACGAACAGACAGAACGGGGAGAGAACCAGGGTGATGATCGTTGAACAGGACTTGGAATTTGGGTTGAAACTTGCCGATTGGTTCGCAACTCACGGCTATCACCCGGCATTCGTCAGTACAGTCAATGCCGCGATCGATGGGTTGGCCGGTTTCAGGCCGCAGGTGGTCTTTATCGGCCTCGGCTGTCCTGCGCCCGCGTCCCATGTCGACATGGTTGAGATACTCTTTCTGCTCCAGACCATTGGTCCATCCGTGCCGGTGATTATGATGGCGGATCAAATCAGCGAGGACCTGACGCAAGTTGTGTCTCGCCAAGGAGTTCGCCGTTTGCTGGTCAAGCCGGTGGAAATGTCGCACATCGACGAGGTGCTTCAGTCAGAACTGAGTGCGGCAGCGGCATAAGCTGGTGAGATCGTCGGCTTCCGGTAGAGGAAGCGCAATATGAAGCGTTAGTCATAAATAGGAGGAGAACTCGTCATGCCCAAGAAAACTCAGGCAGTCCCACGCTCCACACAACGTGACACAGGAGCCGAATCACGGAGCAACGGGAAGGCCGTTACCAACCAGCCGGTTGAAAATTCCCACGACTTCCATGCGATCATCTCAGAACGCGCCTACGCTCTGTATGAGGAGCATGGCCGAGAAGATGGCCGCGCCCTTGAAGACTGGTTGGCGGCCGAACAACACGTACTCAAGCAAGATGTGTAGCAGGATGTTGGACCGTCCACCAAGGCATCTTCAGCCCGCCATGAAATGGATGGGAACGGACAGTTCGTGGTCCGATCAACCAGAACATCGGCAACGTTTTGTAACCGGGCTGTAACCGTACATGTGCTTGAAAAGGAGTATTTGATGTTGTCCATTCGACAAGTCGTTCAAGACTATGGCCGCAGTTGTGAACGTCTTCTTTCCAGTCACTCGTTTGATGCTCCGCTCTCTGACGAAGAAATGCGGTTCATTCAATACTATATGAATGAGATGGAGGAAAAGTTCTCGAGGGCATCATCTTTCCCCATGCACCGTAACTGAATCGCAACCGATTTAACGCATTTGTTACAAGCTCGCAACCATGCCTTCATTCGCAACAGTTGTATTCCCACCGCGGTTATGAAACAGATCAACAGTCCGACTATCTTTACCAGAACTTCGTGTCATCAATTGGCAAGAGGCCCTATTCATGGGAGGCAGTATGTCCAGCGCCGCGTTGCCCACCCTCACGATCACGATTTTGAGCAGTCAGTGTCTCGTGTGGTTGGGCTTGCAGAAAATTCTCGAGAGCAGTACGACCGTCCCGATGATTGTGCATTCGCACCAGGGGAGGACTCCTGACCAGCTCCTCGCCATGTGCCGGCCCGACGTGTTCATCTTGGATCTGGAGACCGAGCGCGATGCTCTCGGCACTATCGTACAGATTCGGGGCTCCGCCCCGGTTAGTAAGATCGTGTTGTTGTGCGGACTCGAGGACAAGGACCGTGCGAGCGAGGCATTTGCCTCCGGGGTCGACGGCATCATCCTAAACGTCCAACCTCCCGCAGCCGTGCTCGCCATGATTGAGGCACTGCATACTTCCGCGAAACCCCCTGCTCCCCTGAAACGGGATGGCGCTGGGTGCATAGGCCTCGCAACCACCTTCACGAAAAAGGTCGAGTTCGACCCACAGCTGCCGGCTTGGCCAGAGGCCTTGACCGAGCGAGAACGCGAGATTATCCGGTTGGTGGGACAGGGACTCTCGAACAAAGACATCGCCTATCAGTTATCGATTTGTGACAGTACGGTCCGGCATCATATGACGAACATTTTCGACAAGGTCGGCGTGCCCAATCGACAGAAGCTCCTGCTCCACGCGCATCATGTCTCCGCTCCAGCTCCGTCTAGAACCTGCTTTTAAAATGCCGCCTCTGTCTTTTGGGCGGCTGATTCGCAGATGCCCCGATAGCCCAAGCGCTCTAACTGCTTGACGTGCCGACGCATGGCTTGCTCCCTATTGCGCCGCCATTGAAGACAATTTCCCGATCACGGCCATCGCCGGCGACGAGTCGGGCTGCAGGCGTATCATTGTGTTACGATGATCATCGACTTTTTTGACTTTAGAATTGGCTGTTATCCAACAAGAGGTGCAGGATGATACGTCTCGCGAACTTCATTGCCGCTGTTCTGCTGACGATGGCGGGAGGGCTTCTTGTCTCTCCTGGCCATGCCGAAGAAGGCAAGTTTGGAACTCCCAAGGGAGATGAAGGCACCAGGATTTTTAAGGCCGCTGAGCATCCCCATTACAGCGGCGAATTCCACCTCACGGGTGATCGGGCCACTCTGATCGGTAGCATGCGTGATGCTGCCCCGTGGGACCACCTCGACTATGCAGGCAAACACCTGACTGCGGTGAAGGGGACGATTGAGATCGAAGTCAATGAACTGACCAACAGGGGACGAGTAGTGGCCGAGTTCACCGAGGGAGCTGACCGGTATCGCATTGTCTTCGATCGGTTCGCCGCGAAAGCGCCGTTCCAGGATGGAGGTATTGCCACCAGAATCTATGAACATGGGGACTCCAACAACGGCGATCCGCTGTATCCGAAAACCTGGCTATACCTGGGTGGTTGGGGCACCGCGACGATATATAAGGATGACCAGGTGCTCTACAAGGACTATGACGCCCACTTCATGGTGATGGAGCGCTCTCGCGATCCCAAGACCCATGAGGTCCGCTACCCGGTCAAACGTACCTTGCCCGGCGGCGAGACCGATCCAGCCGGGATGGAGATCGATCTCTGGGTTCGGTCCAAGGAACAGAACACAAACAACTTTCCTCCCTTTGAGACCTTTGTCCATCTTTGCTGGGAAGAAGTGACGTGGCGGTGACATGACCGATCAGCATCGACATCAGCCGCAAGGCGACAGTCTCACCGGCCATCGGCATGACCATATCCATGGAACGCTCGATTCAGCGTTCCTTAGCACCCAACGAGGGATTTGGGCACTCAAGTGGTCTCTATGGGGGTTACTGGCGACCGCTCTCTTCCAGTTGTGCATTGCGCTGATTTCCAACAGCGTCGCGCTGCTTGCGGACACCATTCATAACTTCGGCGATGCGGCAATCGCCATTCCTCTCTGGATTGCCTTTATCTTTGTCCACAAGAAATCCACGAACCGATTCACGTACGGGTATGGACGGCTGGACGGCTGGAAGATGCAGCGGGAATCGTGGTCGTCCTGGCAATCTTCATCAGCGGAGTCGCCATCGGGTACGTATCCCTTTTGCGATTCTTTACTCCACACCATGTTGAGCATCTGTGGGCGGTGATTGTGGCATCCGTGGTGGGCTTTCTTGGCAATGAAGCCGTGGCCATGTTCCGTATCAAAGTCGGGAGAGAGATCGGCAGCGCAGCCCTCGTTGCAGAAGGTTATCATGCCGGGATGGACGGACTGGGAAGTTTAGGCGTCCTCGCCGGGGCACTAGGCGTGTGGTTCAGTTTTCCCCTAGCCGACCCACTCATTGGCCTTCTGATTATGCTGATCATCTTCAAAACGGGGTGGGAGTCCGGCAAATCGCTGTTCACGCGACTCCTCGACGGCGTGGATCCTGAGATCGTTGAGGAAATCAGACAGGCCGCGAACCATGTTCCCGGCGTCGAGAACATCGCCGAGGTACGGGTCCGATGGATCGGACATCGGCTCCTGACAGAGGTTAATATCGCCGTCGCTTCCGATCTAACCGTCGAACAAGGTCATGACATCGCCAAAGAAGTGCGCCACCAGCTGCTGCATCACCTGCATCATCTAGCCGATGCCACGATTCATGTTGATCCCTTCAGCGCTTCAGGAGAGCGCCACCATGAGGTCAGCGCTCATGATCATGACGAGCTGCCGACCCATTCGCATTAAGAAGGGATCTGCCCCACAGGGGGAAAGGACGTTCAATGACATGACGGCGTCTTCAGAGAACAGTTTCGTTCGGAAGTGGATCCGGCTGACAGATACACTCCATTGCAACACTTCGTTGTTACACCGTCGCGCGAGGCGCATACATGATAACCGCCATACCCACAAGGCAAAGAGTTCCTCCAATGATGTCGAATCGGTCCGGGCTGACGCCATCTAAAGCCCATCCCCAGATCAACGACAATACGATAAACATGCCGCCGTAGGCGGCATAAACCCGACCGAATGAAGCTGCTTGATATGTCGGGATAATTCCATACAGAACAAGAATGGCCGCTCCAATAATCCCATAAGCAAGGGACCGTCCCTCGCGGAACCAGAGCCACACAAGATACCCGCCTCCGATCTCGCACAATCCCGCGAGCACGAATAATCCAAGAGAGATCGCTAGACTCATGAAATCCTCCCGTAGCCTTCTAAAACCCTTCGTACAGCCCGTTTCAAATTGTCGCCTCTTTGTCTAACCGTGAGACAAGCGCTGGAGCCTGTGCGCCATGTTGTTGAGTGGTTCTTCGTCCATCCATCGATAGAGCACGGGAAGCACGACCAACGTCAACGCCGTTGAAGATTGAGCTTACGCGAGATTCGGCATGTCGAAACACCGGCTCTTGAATTCCGAACAGACGGGCACGAAAGCCATCATACCGCCACATCTTCGTGGCACGGCGTTTGACATTGCGGCCTCCGGTTATCGATTCACCAAGCACTAAGTTGTTATGGACGCTTTCTGACAGCCACATTGCGTGTTTCTTAAAAAGACGCGTAATTACATCCGTCAGATTCGCGCGTCTCCGCACGGACCGCGCACTACTCTTGAAACGATGTGAAGGAAATGTAT
>JAICWG010000047.1 GCA_025934915.1 Nitrospira sp. | reverse complement strand
GCTCTTTCTGATCGTAAGGAGGCACTTAAAATGAGGGGTGAAACCATAAGGCAGCATGGCCATGTGTCACAGATGCGGCGTGGACAGGGGTCGGCCTCTGAGCCGATCCCGCAGAATGACAGTGAGCACTACCAACCCGGAATTCTGATGTTCTCTTGTGGGCAGAAATTGCTGCAGGTGAATCGCCGAGCCTTGGAACTGACAGGCCATCTCGATCAAACTGAGATCGGGACGGTCTGCGAGATCCATTCGGCGCCGGTGCGCGAACTCCGGGATGCCATCCAAGCAGCACTGGACCATCGCAGAGCTGCCAATATCTGGGAACCATTCGAATTGAAGCGTGTCCTCTTTGAGGCAAGGCGCAGGATCCTGGTGCGTGGACTTGGGCTGGCAGATCGGAGTTCCCACGACGACTCGCGCATCGTGATCGTGCTGGAGGAACTCGGTCTTCAACAGGAGCGCTGTGAGCCCGAGAGGCAGGTGATCGGGTCGTCTCAGGGGAGAAGGGGCGCGGCGATCCGGGGATCAGTCAAACGGGGGGCCAGTCGAGGGGTGTTCGATGTGTGCATGTATGGAGCGCCCTGACAATGCACCTGGAGGGAACTGAAAATAGATCCGGTGTTGAGGAGGGATCAGAGATGGAACGCTGCAAAAGCGATGTGCCAGGGTTATCCCAGACATCGGAGAATGTAATGAACGGTGAGGAAAGTCGGCAGCCTGTTCACCGCAAGTCGACCGGTCTGACGATCAGGGTGCGGGGAATGGAGTGCGCGTTGGCCGATATCCAGGCGCAGATTCAGATGCTTCGGCAGGAGAGGACCTATCTGAGACTGGTGCGGGGAGAATTGACCGGCATGGAAGCCAAGCGGAGGGGGTCTTCACCGTGCAACACCTCGTCGAGGTAGCAGGCTCTCAGCCGGCTCTCTCTCCATGTCTCCAGGCACTGGCCTCGTCGGAGAAGTCTGTTTGCTCAACACTGCGTCGAGGAAGATGACTCGGACAGGCGCAGTCCCTTTGTTGATCCACCGAACTTCATTACCTGCATTGACAGTAGTTTCGCCTAACGTCAGATGATCCCCGATAATGATGTCTTTGTCGTCTCCACTCCTCGTCACCGTGGACATGCCCCGACAGCCCAACACAAAAAGTAGCGCGAAACCTAGATATCGGATCGGGTTCTCGGTTTATGAAAGTACCTCCTTGTTAAAATCTCGAACTCATCAATGAAATGCCATAGGTTCTTGAGTGCCCGTCCAACATTCGCGCTAGGGTGAGATCAATGGGCAAGCGCGTGACGATGAAGGAAAATGTGGAATGTTACGCCTATGGAAGAGATTCAATTCTGATGAATGCAGTCCTTTTTGGGAGCAATTGCAGAGGGGCGGCAATGCAACGCCGCCCCTCTGCGACGCTAACCTGGCTTAGAAAAACTCATCGTATAGTGCTCCGTTCCAGTTCAAGAGAATCCTGCCGGTCAGGGTACCCGGACGGATCGATTTGTGAACAGGTGGATCGCCAGCAATACGATCCCAATCAAGAACAGAATCCAGGAAATCTGGACCGCTATTGCGGCCACCCCGGCCAGATTCAAGGCTCCGGCAATGAGTCCAACCACTAAGAACAACAGTGCGTAGTACAACATATCGAACTCCTTTCAATAAGACGATTCCCAAGAATCACGGAATCGTCGATGCACCCCACAGTTCACACATCTCAAATTCTAGAGAACCATCTGACGGACATTGTCGACGAAACCTCACCAGGCCTGGCTCACCAGGAACCCACCGCATCGTGCATATACCATAAGTCCTCCTCTCCTGCTCTGTTCGACCGCGGTGGAGGCCGTTCACCGGTCAATCGACCATCGGACGCCTCACTCGGCCACAAAACTATGCTGGACCTTTGGCTGAATGGAAGCTGAGCCCAATTGCTCAGTTTTGAAAAATTAATGAGACAGGCAATATGACCCGTCCACTGCGCCACACTCTGCCGGAGTATAGGGATTGAGTCGTGCTGGACGATCGGTCCTGACCGGGTCAGTCGAAGCTGGGCCGATGGCTATGTAGTTGGGCGTAAGCGGTTGTCGAGCGAGAAGCGGCTCGCGTGGCATGGCAGGCGTCGTAGGTAGCCATACGCTCTCATGAATGCTTGCAAGCTGTCCGGTTTTGACCAGACTGCGAATAGGTTCCGGAGGATACTGTAGCCTGGCTCGACAGGGGTGCGGCATCGTCAGCGGACCATAGGGAAGAAGTATCTTGCTATGTTCCTATCGTAAGGAGGAATGCACAATGAAAACGACTCTACTCAGCAAGTGGATGTTCCGTGCGGGGCTCCTTCTGTTCGCTGCCTTGTGGGTCTCGGTCTCGGCTCAGGCGGCAGACTCGCTACCGGCAACGCGTGCGCCTGGATCCGACACCACCAGCGAACCGAGAATTGCAGCCGGAGCGGTTGAAGACACGTTGAAGGCCTGTATGGCCAGGATACCGAGGGACGCCAGTATCGGCCAGCGTATGATCGCTGAACAGAGTTGTGGACGGGATGAAAGCGATCGGAAACCCTTCCTGGCCGTCCCCGGCGCGAGGAGCGTACGTCATGAACAGCCGTGATCAAGCTTGGTAGGAGATCGGCATCTGAGAGCCTTCGGCAAAGGCGGGGCCCTGAGATTTTGAGATGCCCTGTGCATCAGTACCTGGGTATCTGTAGGATGGATCGAACTCGTGATTGGACTTCCGGCCAGGGTTACTCGATCGCCGTCAGGGTCGTGGAAGAGGCGTTATGCAGAACGTAGGGATCACTTCAACGATGATCTGGTTTGTGGCGGGAGCCGGAACCATGGTGTTGTTGTATTATGCGGCCAGTCTCTCCCATGCGTGGAGGGGGAGCGGACGCGTTGCCGCAAGCCGCTCGGCCGGCCGGACGAGGCTCGCGGCGGTATCCCTTGACACGCATATCGCCACTGAATGGACCGACGGCCGCATCCGGTTGGAGGCGTTACTGGCATTGATTGAGACTCTCGCGGCGTCGCTGGAGCGGGAGGTGGCAACACTAAACCGCCTCGATACCTCCGATCCATTGTATGAACGGGCCGCGCGCAATATGGTCAGCCCTGCCTTGCGTCGTCTCACCTTCGACCAACATCTGCGGGATGAGTGCCGCGTGTTGGTCCCCCTACTGGAGTTCTGTGGCAGGGATCTCGCTGAATCTCAGGGGATGAACACCACCGAACAGTTAGCGGCGCTTGCCGAAATCAAGGCGGCGATACAGTCCGTCGATCGCGGCTGATTCCTGGAAACGTACACGATCCTGATGAGTCTGCCGATCTGTCCCAACCTGCCGACCGCAAGCTGGGTCGGGATACATCCTGGGCCTCCCGTTTCAGAAACCGGCATTGAGCAGGGAAAGCAATGATGCAGCATCAACTGTTTGTGTTGGCGTTCTTCATCGTTCTCCTTGTGCTTTTCTACCAAATTGCCGTTATCTTCGCTCCCTTTCTTGTCCCCGTCCTCTGGGCCGTCATCATCGCGCGCATGAGCAATAGCCTCTACTTGAAATTGGTCCATCTTCTGAAGGGAAGAGAGACACTGGCGGCCGCTCTGCTGACATTTGCGACCATGTTCCTCGTCGTCTTCCCGATCCTGTCTCTGACCTTTCTGCTCGTGCAGGAAACAACGATCGCCTTCCGGAGTGTCGTGGAATGGGTCCAGGCCGACGGGATGAAACAGCTCCCGGAGTACCTCGGCAAGATTCCGCTGGCTGGGCGGTTTATCCAGGAACAGCTGGGGACATTCGTGCTGGCGGGAAGTGGATACGAAGGCTCGATCGCGGAGGGGACGAAAACAGTGGGCACGTTCTTGTTGACTCACATCTCTGGTCTTGCTCGTGATGCCTTTTCTGTGACGTTCGATTTGTCCATTATGCTCTTCACCCTGTTTTTCTTTTATAAGGGCGGCAGAGGTTTATTTTGGCGGCTCTATCACCTCCTACCCTTGGAAGAGCGACATAAGCAGAAGGTGCTTGATCGGCTGGACAGCACAATGGCGGCGGTGGTCAAAGGGGTGCTTGCGACCGCGCTCGGGCAGGGCATCTTGGCAGGAGGCGCCTATGTGGTCCTCGGTGTACCATTTGCCTTGGTGCTGGCGGCGATCACCGCGCTGTTGTCTCTCTTGCCGATTGGCGGGACCGCCTTGGTCTGGGTGCCGGTCGCCGGGTACCTCTTTGTGTCCGGACCGATCTGGAAGGGAATCGCGATGGTCGCGTGGGGCGTCCTCGTGGTTGCAGGCTTGGTCGACAATGTTCTCAAGCCGCTATTCATCGGACACGGGACGCAGCTGCCGACGCTCTTTCTCTTTTTCAGCATCCTCGGAGGGCTTGCGGCCTATGGGTTTATTGGTATGTTTCTCGGTCCCATCTTATTGGCTATCCTGCTCACGGCGATTCACATCTATGAGGAAGAATATCAAACGAAAGGGCCTGTCAACCCCACCAAGGAAACGGGTACATGACAGCAAGGCAGATCAGGCGAATGCCCATCCCTCCGTCATGCTGCTCACACGCGCGAGGAGGCAACTCTGTGAGGAGAGGTATACGCGAGCCGTACTCATGAGCATACACGCAGGGTCAATTCGTCGCCCAAAAAGAAAATCAAGGCGGAATAGTACACCCACGCCAAAATAATCATGAGTGAGGAGGCGGCTCCGTACATTGAGACCATCGCCGTTGAGCCGAGATAGAAGCCGATGACCCACTTCCCGATCATAAAGAGCGTACCAGTTGCCAACGCACCGATCCAGACATCCATCCAGGCGATATACCCGTCCGGGAGTACCTTGAACATCAGGGCGAAGAGTAATGTGATCACCGGCAAGGAGACGGCCACGTCCATGAATGTCAGGATCACCTGAGGTCCGGGCACCGCCTGAAGAACAAATTTGCTCAAGGCAGACAGAAAGGCACTCATGATGAGTGAGACCAGAAGAAGAAAGCCGGTGCCGATTACGAGCATGAAGGGCAAGAATCGACTCTTGACCGCGCCCCACAGTGCGGCATTCTTCTTCGGCGTAATCCGCCACATGAGATTTAATGCATCCTGAAGTTCACTAAACATTCCCATCGAAACGATGACCAGGGTGACCAGGCTGACGACCGTGGCTATGGTGCCCTGCAATTGTCGTCCCACCATTTCATGACGGTCTTCTTAGCCAATCTCACGAGCCAGCGAAACTTCATGCCTCATTCTAGTTTGGTTCATCCTCAGAGGGAAGCTCACGGTAGCTGTCTACGAGCAAGGAAGGGGATGCATCTTCCGGACGGTGTTCTTGTGCAAAGTCACACAAGCCCGCGCGGTCCTTTTCAGTATATGGGTTGTATGCCCACAGAAATGAAAGGGTGCAGTCGCAACGTACTGCGTATCATCATCTCAAACGAGAAATACATCCATTGTGATCGAACCCTTGGTGAGAGCTGGGGGCCATCAGACCTAAGCCCTGTCTTTTCTGCTATGTGAATCTCTTCTTCACTGAGCAATTGTGACCAGACAGGCATGGACATCTTGGCATAGTGTTGCACGTATATGCAGTCGTCGTCTGTCCGAGCCAAGGAGGTGGCATCATGACCTGCCGAGTCGCTCGGTCGTACCAGCATTTCGCCCAGATGGAGCCAGTCTGCTGTTCAAAATGTGGCTCGGCATATATGAGCGTGCCTGTGGCTTCAGGGACCCGAGGGCCGCATCTGTGTCCGACTTGCGCTCAGTCTATGAGCCTGCGTCTCGTGTCTTCCGTCCACGCGTCGCGCGAGCCGATCAGACATCGGCAGGTCGCCTGAACCAGGGTCGCCGAGATCCAGGCATCATCAGAGAGATGGGGAGCCAGAATCCTGCCGTTTTCCAAAGGCTAGAGTCGTGATGCCCTATTGAGCGTCACGCCAGTGAGACCACAAAGGTAGAAGGAGGATGTATGCGTTGCCAACGCTGTCGAGGGCTCCTTGTACACGAAACCTTCGGTGACCTGAACGTTGAAATAAACCCTCTATGCACGGCCACACGCTGCATCAATTGCGGGTGTATCGAGGATGCCGTGGTGCGAGCCAATCGCTTCCGCCGTTCGGTGAGAACGCGGATGATACCGCGCAGGAGGGTCAGGAAGGGGGACGTTGAGTTCATCAAGATTCACTCGGAAGAGTATGCATCGATCATTTGAATCGCTGAACTGTGGAACTGATAGGCCATCTCGATCAGGCTGAGATTGGGCCAGTCTGCGAGATCCACTCGGCCCCGCCATTCATTCAAAGGCTTACGCCTCGTGATCGTGTTGGAAGAGAGAGAGTCGCACGTCATGGTTCGTCGGTGCGTTTGGTCAGCGAGGGTGAAATGACCGCTCGATCTCCGATCCAGTATAGATTTGGATTATGGTGCGCGCTGCTGTGCCTGGCGGCGAGTGCAGTCTTTCCCTCGTGTATTCTGGCCGGGGCGTTGGACCAACTTTCTGATTTGACCGACAAAGCGGCTCAGGCCGTGACACTACGCGGGCACGTATAACGCGAAAGTAACGCCCCATGCTACCCAACATTCATTTCTTGCCACATGATCAATTCTGACCAGACCGCCGCCGGTCTTCTAGTCATAATGGCTTGTTATGGAGGGAGGTTTGGATGGGCCAGGACAGAGTGATACGGACAGGGAGATAACGATGCATAATACAGGAGGAAGACATTATGAATGCAGAGCAACTCAAGGGAAAATGGAAGCAGTTTAAGGGGGAACTCAAAGAGAAATATGGCAAGTTTACTGACGACGACTTGAAGCAAATCGAAGGCAATTACGAAAAGTTTGTCGGCAAAGCCCAGGAACGGTATGGCGACAAAAAGGATGCCCTCATGAAATGGGCGGACCAGTGGCATGAGAAGCCGGCGCCGAAACCCGTAGGGAAAGGACAAAAGCCTCACTGAATGGATGCAATTCACGAAAGACCTCTGACGACACACGTTAGATTGTGCTTAAGGAGAACCTGATGCACACACGCTATGTACTGACACTTTGCACGGCTCTGGCATTCGGTGGGGCACTTATCGCTGGATCGGTGCATGCGCTTGGCAATGCCAATGAAAAGACTCCGATCAACGACACGTGGCTGACGGCGAAAACCAAAATCGCTCTGGCAGCTGATGGTCGGGTCAAAGGAAGGCAGATCGATGTCGAGACCACGCAGGGTGTTGTGCTGCTTCGCGGCAAGGTGGACTCAGACGCGGCCAAGCAGGCGTCGGCGGACATCGCCAAAATGCTTGATGGCATCAAAAGTGTGAAGAACGACCTTGAGGTCGTCGCTCCAGCGGCACGCGAAGCGGTGGAGGACAAAGATGACGCCATTACGACGAACGTGAAGGAACAGATTACTAAAGATGCAAATTTGAAGAATGCCGATATTGCAGTTCAGACCAATGCAGGGATCGTCTCGCTGACGGGCCAAGTTCGGGACCTTATAACGAGCGCCAAGGTGTCCTGGACCGCCTGGCAGGTTGCCGGCGTACAGTCTGTCAAGAATGATCTCACGATGAAGGAGTAGGCCTGAAGGAGCTCTGGAAATCGATTTGCTCGTTTTGGTTCGAATGCGCAAATCAGCTTAATTACATTCACAATTAATTACAACGAGGTTCGTCATGAAAAAGCTCATCGGTTCGTTCGTGTTTGCGCTGGTCCTCGGTTTTGGGATGGCATCATTCTCTTTCGCGGCTGGTGACATGGCCGCGCCAAGCACCCAGACGATCAAAGGGGATTTGCTGAAGATCGATGGAGAGTTTTACGTGGTGAAGGATATGGCCGGCAAGGAAATCCGTTTACATGTCGACAAAACCTCTCAGCTGGACGGCACCTTCAAGGCGGGAGACAAGATCGAGGCCCAGGCCACGGATAAGGGCCATGTCTCGTCCATTAAGCAAGCCAAGCCGAAGATGTAGGTTTGGAGATACGGACGGAGAAGTTCAGGCAGAGAGATTGGGCCAGTCCTCAAGGCTGGCCCAATCCATCTATACCTACTATACCTAGAAGCTAGAAGGATGTGGAAAACCATTTCGGCATAGTGGAATTCGATGCCTACAAGTCTGGAACGAGAGGAGAGACCCCAAGCAGGATGCTCAACGTGCGTAAACCTGGTGAGTCTCCGGGTGAACGGGATAGTGAAGAGGCTTTTCAGCCTCAGTCAGATGGAGGTCATCATGAAGGTCCTAAAGTCGTCCAGTCTTGTCTTGGCCATCGTCACTGTCGGTCTCTTAGCCGTTATGGGAACCCGGGCGGAAGCCCAGTCGCCTTCCAAATCATCACCTTCCAAGATTGTGAGAGGCGAAGTGTCTCAGGTCGAAGGGGAATTTCATATGACCAAGGATCCACAAGGCCAAGACACGCTCGATATTGTGGACAAATCTTATGTCATTACAGATCGAGCGGGCAAAGAATTGCGTCTTGAACTCCGCGATGACACCAAAGTCCTGAACAGGGTCAACCCAGGGGATAAGATCGAAGCCCAGATCTCATCCGAAGGCCATACGCTCTCGGTCACACGGCTTAAGCCATAAGTCACTGTCCCTTTTTTCAAAAGGGAGGTAGCCATGTTGATGTTCAAATTGTTCATCGTGTGTGGAGTGATCGCCGTCGGAGCCCTGTCTGTCGAGGCAGCGGATGCGGATATGGAAATCAAGATGGTCGATAAGAATTGTTGGATCGAGATTTTCGAAGACGATAACCATGATGCGGATGATCCTCATGTCAAAATCCAAGGTCCGAAGGAGTTTTCGACCATGAAGAATCTTGAGGGTAAGGATTGGGCCAATGACATCGAGAGTGTCATCGTCGGTTCCAACGCCGCAGTCCATGCCTATGAAGACAAGGATTTCAAAGGCACAGAGATCACGTTCGCGCCAGGCCAGCGCGTACCGAATCTTGGCAAGCTCGACATGGCGAACGACATCGAATCCATGAAAATCAGCTGCCAGAAGTAATCAGTTGTCGGAAAATCCTGGGGATGGGCATTGCCTGTGCTCACTCCATTGTTCACTCACGGTCAACCTGGCCGGCAAGGCGGCAGGGTTCAGAGCCACGACGGGTGTCGTCAAGACACATATTCACCGAGAAGGAGGGATGGTCAATGGAAAAGGAGGAATACTCAATGGCAGATAACAGAGGGTGTTCATTAGGGGCGGCGGGATTGGCTTTTGTGACCGGAGGGTTGCTAGGAGCTGCTACGGCGTTGTTGCTGGTACCGCAGTCTGGTCGTAAGTTGCGTGAACAGTTGCGAAGGTATGCGCGACGAGCAGAAGAGAGTGTGCATGAGCTGGCCGACAAAGCCGCCGAGGGTGTGGACCAGGCGTGGGACAAGGGACGCGAATTCATCAAAGACAAGCAGGCGGTCCTGACCGAGGCGGTCGAGGCCGGTCGTACGACTATACATAGGGAGCGTGAGCGACTGTCGAGCGAGAAGAAGGCGTGACAGCAGAGTGCATGGTCGCAGAATAATCGAGTGTGCGGTGAATGTGCGAACAAAGGGAGAATTAAGATGAATACTATTCTTATCGTCATATTGGGGGTGCTGTTTCTTGGCGTACTTCCGATCTGGCCCTACAGCAGTAGCTGGGGATATCTCCCCAGCGGTGGGCTGGGCTTCCTCTTCGTGATTCTGGTTATTCTGACCCTGATGGGTCGGACGGAACGAACGGCAACTGAAAAGTTGTAATGGGAGCGAGCGATCGTAGCTGAGTACGCCTCTGTTGGCGGATCTACTTTCCTACCGATGACAAGTTCCGTCAGGGCCTCACCCCGTTTTGAACGGTGGTGCTTGCGCAAGTTCTCAGGGATGTGCTCGACAGTGCGTTGGTGGACATGCAGAAGAATGTCGACGACCTTCAAAAGAATATGGAAACGGTCAAACAGGTCAAGGATCAATTGAGCAGTCTGTCCTCACAAGGTGGGGGCGCTCCAGGAGGAGACCTACTGAAAAAAAGTAGCGATTCATTGAAAGACATGAAGCTAAAACTCTGAGTTGCATGACGCAAGCACTTGGGTGATAGAGTCATGTGTCACTGTGGAGAGGGAACCCATGAACCAGATATCCAACAGTGCCACTAGTATGGGATTAATCAGTTCCGAAACGCGTCTCGGCACGATCTGGGTGGTGATGGCCAGCATGGTTGCGCTGTTGATCGGGACTTCCGTGGCTTCAGCTGAGCAAACCGCCACAGAATCAGTGAGAAGCACCATCGATGAGGTGATCTATATTCTGAACAGTGAAGAGCTGAAGCAGCCGGGCCGCTCGGTGGAACGACGTCAGAAGATTGAGCAAGTCATCAGGCAGCGTGTCAGCTATAAAGATATGGCCAAACGGGCCCTGGGGTGGTCCTGGACAGAACTGACTGACACCGAGCGGCAGGAATTTGTTGCCCTCTTTGTTCAGTTACTCCGAGACACCTTTGCCGGTCGAATTGACAACTATGCCGACGAGCAGGTGCTCTACCTATCTGAACAGCGCGAGGAGAACTGTGCCGAGGTAAGAACGAAGCTGTCGGGCCGCAAGGTGGACACCACCCTAGATTTTCGCTTAGCCGACAAGGTCGGCCATTGGTATGTGTACGATGTGGTCATCGACGGCGCGGGCATCGTGAGCAATTACCATGCGCAGTTCGCCAACATTATCCGCGACCATTCCTACGGAGGTTTGGTGAACAAGATGAAAGAGAAGACCCTCGTGATGAAAGCGTTTGAAACGACCACGTCTCCATAGTTCTGTAGACAGAGGCCACGCAGGGTAGGCTGATGATTAACCGGAATATCATAATTGAAAATCCCAGGATGAGAAAAGACCCGGCTCAAGGGCCTGTCAGATGACCGCCCGGAGGCTGTCGCTGGACAACGATCCCAAGCTCTGTCGTCTCATCCGGATGGATTCCACTGAAATGGCTTCATGTCCGGATTGCAAACTTTACACTCACAATCCGGATCGGGCCGGATCGGAATCGATGGCCCTGGATGACTGATTAGCTGCCCTCTCGTTACCACACTCGATGATCTCATGTGCGGTATGTTGGGTGCGCTTCAGCAACTGAGTCAGTCTGGCGACTCTGAAGTTGGCCGAAAAGCGCATGAATACGATGTTTTCACCTGTTGCGAAGAGCGCCGAGCTGGAGGAACCGATTCGAGCCGAGCTTTTCGGAGTCGAACGGCTCGAGCAGCATGCGGAAAGTCTCGCGGCTGCACAGGCCGTCACCGGAAATGCGCGGGTGGGCCGGTTACTCATGCCTCGGGTTCTCAAAAATGGACGGGTCTTGGTGGAGTCGTATCGTAGCATCGCCCATGCGATTCGCGATGAGAAAGCGATTACCCCGGCGGCTGAATGGTTCGTCGATAATTTCCATATTGTCGACGAACAGCTTCGCGAGATCATCGACGATTTACCGCCTGGGTATTACAGGCAATTGCCAAAACTTGGGGCGGGCCACTTGCAGAATTACCCACGGGTATTTGGAGTTGCCTGGGCATTCGTTGCTCACACCGACAGTCGTTTCGATCCCGACATGCTCCGTCGCTTTGTGATGGCGTATCAACGCGTGCAACCGCTGACGATCGGTGAATTGTGGGCGGTGGCCATCTCGCTACGTATTGTGCTGGTGGAGAATCTTCGGAGGCTGACCGAGCGGATCGTTCAGAGCCGTGCTGACAGACTCGAAGCCGATGAACTGGCGGATAGCCTGTTCGGGAGCGGAGCCTTGGCCACAGAGCCTCCGGCCAATGCGCTCCGTCGTTTTGAGGGCAGACCATTAGCCACTGCGTTCGCTGTGCAGCTGGTTCAGCGACTCCGTGATCTGGACCCCAAGGTGCGTCCGGTGCTGCGGTGGCTCGACGAACGCCTGGCAGCGCAGGGCGCGACCGCCGACGACATGGTGCATGCGGAACATCAGCAGCAGGCGGCCATGAGCGTCACGGTCCGCCATATCATAACGAGCATGCGGTTGACGTCTGAATTCAATTGGGCGGAATTTTTCGAAGCGGTCAGTCCAGTCGATAAGATTCTGAGATGCGATTCTCGCTACGCCGAGATGGACTTTGTCACCCGAGACACGTACCGCCATGCAATCGAGGATCTTTCGCGCGGCACGGGCTTCTCAGAAATCGACGTGACCACCCGGGTCATAGACCGTGCCAGGCTGGCTGGAGTTGAGCTGCATGCGAGTGAGCAGCCGGAGCGAGATCGGCACACAGATCCCGGCTATTACCTTATCTCTCAGGGTCGCCGGGCATTTGAACGTGAACTCGGCTACCGAGTGTCTTGGAAGCGACGGCTGCTGCGTTGGTATGTCCGGGCATCCGTACCTGGCTATCTAGGATCGCTGACGGTCGGAACCGCCATAGTCCTCGCCATCCCGCTCTGGTATGCCTGCAAAAATGGCGTGAACCTCGCAGGCCTTATGCTCCTTGGCCTCGTGGCACTCGTACCGGCCTCGGATCTTTCCATGGCGCTTATCAATCGTATGGTGATGACTATCCTCGGGCCGCGGTCATTGCCCCGGATGGCATTGCGGAACGGCATTCCCAAAGAATTGCGTACGATTGTGGTGGTCCCCACGTTGCTGACGAGCCGAGAGGGCATCGATGAACTGGTTGAGCGATTGGAGGTGCATTATCTGGCGAATGCGGATGATGACCTGCGTTTCGCTCTGCTCTCAGACTGGAGAGATGCCCCGAGCGAAAGCATTTCGGGGGATGCTGAACTGCTGGCAAGGGCTGTGGAGGGGATCGCGCATCTGAACAAGCGGTACGGTCCCTCGACCGGGGGCGGATCGCGGTTTGTCCTGTTTCATCGCAGGCGTGTCTGGAACGAGTCCGAGCAGGTGTGGATGGGATGGGAACGGAAGCGAGGCAAACTGCATGAGTTGAATCAATTGCTGCGCGGCTCGACGAGCACGACATTCATGTCCGTCGGCGGTCAGCTCCCCGAGGCGATTCCGTCGGTCCGGTTCGTCATCACGCTGGATACGGATACGCGGTTGCCCCGTGGAGCCGCGCATCGGTTAATCGGCACCATGGCTCACCCTCTGAACCAGCCTCGATTCGATCCGCGCGCCGGGCGTGTGCTTGAAGGGTATGGGGTCGTGCAGCCGCGGATTACACCGTCGCTCCCCGGCAGCGGCGAGGGTTCGTATTTTCAACAGACGTTTTCCGGGCCCAGCGGGATCGATCCCTACGCGTCGGCCGTATCTGATGTGTACCAGGATTTGTTTCGGGAAGGGTCCTACACAGGCAAAGGCATTTACGAGATCGACGCGTTCGAGGCGGCGCTGGCCGGCAAGGTGCCGGACAATGCGATGCTCAGTCACGATCTTTTTGAAGGATTGTTCGCGCGCGCGGCGTTGGCGACCGATATCGAGTTGTTCGAAGCGTTTCCTGCCAGCTATGAAGCAGCGGCAGCCAGACAGCATCGATGGGCGCGCGGCGATTGGCAGCTGTTGCCCTGGCTGTTCGGGCGAGGGCATACCGAGTCTAAGCCGCATCGCGCGGTGGTGATTCCCGCCATCGGCCGTTGGAAGATCCTCGACAACCTCCGCCGTACCCTGTCGGCTCCAGCGGCGTTTCTGACACTGATCGTCGGATGGATGCTGCCGGAACGATCTGCATGGGTCTGGTCTGGGTTCATTCTGGCCACCATCGCGATTCCTTCGCTATTGGCCTTCGTGCTCGGGCTCTATCCGCGTCGATCCGGAATTGCCTTACGGACCCATTTTCGTGGAGCAGGCACCGACCTGAAGTTAGCCGCGAGACAGATCGTGTTGACGGTCACGTTCCTCGTGCATCAGGCATGGCTCATGACGGATGCGATTCTTCGTACGCTCGGTCGGCTCGTCTTCACGCGAACGCGGATGTTGGAGTGGGTGACTGCGGCTCAAGCCGAGAATGCCTACACGAGCAACTTGACGAAGATGTATGGGCGCATGGCGGGTAGTGTGGCGCTCGCCGTCGTGGCGGCCAGCGGGATGGCGGTGTTTGGGAGCTATGAGTCTTGGTCTGCCGCTGCTCCGTTCATTCTGCTTTGGATATCGGCTCCTGCTGTGGCCCGATGGGTCAGTCTGCCGCCTCGACTCACGGGAGCCGAGCCGATTTCTCCAGCCGATGCGCGGACGCTCCGATTGATTGCGCGCCGGACTTGGCGGTTCTTCGAAACGTTCGTGTGTCCCGAGGACCATGCGCTGCCACCTGATAACTTTCAAGAAGATCCGAAACCGGTTGTAGCCCACCGCACATCGCCGACCAATATCGGACTCTATCTGCTCTCAACCCTGGCCGCCCGTGACTTAGGATGGCTGGGAACTCTCGATGTCACCGAACGGCTGGAAGCCACACTGGCGACCATGAACCGTCTCGAGCTGTTTCGTGGGCATTTCTACAATTGGTACGATACACGCACCCTTCATCCGCTGGATCCGAAGTATGTGTCCTCCGTCGATAGTGGGAATCTCGCGGGACATTTGTTGGTCGTGGGGAACGGATGCCGCGAGTTGATTCAGCAATCTTCCATCAACGGCGATTTGTTTGCCGGGATCGATGATGCCATTCAACTGTTACGCGATGCGCTGGAGGAGATTCCAGACCAGCGACAGACCCACACGGTGACCAGGAAGCAGCTGAGCCAAGCCGTCGATGCCCTGGCCATGGCGCTCTTGTCGAGGCCGGTCGATGCCGCCGGCTGGACCGCCAGATTTGGCAGGCTAACCGCCTTGTCTCATACGGTCTTGGATATCGCTCAGGCACTGGGACAGGAGCGCGATGATGAGCCCGATGGGGAGTTGCGCGCCTGGGCCGACGCAGTTCGGACGTGCGTGGAAAGCCACCTGCGGGACGCAGAACTGTTGCTGCCATGGGTCCGCTTCAGTGCGAAAGACCGGGCGGCCATGTTCGATCATCCGTCGGGACCATCGCCGGAGTGGGCGGTTATCGAGCCGTTCTTTCATCCCATTCCTACGCTGGCTGCCGCGCCTGTGCGGTTCGCGGCCGCGCTCCGCGCAATCGAGAGTTTACGTGAACAATTACTCAGTCAGCCCTCCCAGGATCGGGCCACCTTGGCAAGAATCACCTTGCTGGCTGATGCCATCCGGCAATCGGTCGCGGATATCACGGCCTTGGCCCGTCGTCTCTCGGAGGTCACACAGAGCGTGGAGCGCATGGTTCACGCCATGGATTTCACGTTTCTCTTCGATCCGACACGCAAACTGTTGTCCATCGGCTATCGCGTGCCGGAAAACAACCTGGACACCAGTTGCTACGACTTGCTGGCGTCGGAGGCCAGACTGGCGAGCTTTATCGCCATCGCCAAGGGCGACGTCCCGTCATCGCATTGGTTTCACTTGGGCCGTGCCCTGACGCCCGTGAGAGACGGTTCGGCGCTCGTGTCCTGGTCGGGCTCCATTTTCGAATACCTCATGCCGGCGTTGGTGATGCGTTTCCCGGCAGGCAGCTTGCTGTGCCGGACCTATGAGCTGATCGTCCGTCGGCAGATTCAATATGGTAGAGAGCGAGGCGTGCCTTGGGGTGTTTCGGAGTCGGCCTATAATGCGCGCGACCTCGACCTGACGTACCAGTATTCCAGCTTTGGCGTGCCGGGTCTGGGACTCAAGCGAGGTCTCAGTGAGGATGTGGTTGTCGCGCCCTATGCCACAGCACTCGCGGCGATGATTGATCCCATGGAGGCCACGCAAAGCTTCGGGCATCTCGCCGAGGCCGGAGGGAGAGGAACGTACGGGTTCTATGAAGCACTGGATTACACGAGGACACGGGTGCCCGAAGGAGAAGTCGTGGCGATCGTGCGGGCCTATATGTCGCATCATCAGGGTATGTCGTTGGTCTCGATCGCGAATGTCTTGAACGATGGAGCAATGAGAAGCCGGTTTCATGCCGAGCCGATCATTCGGGCCACCGAACTCCTGCTCCAGGAACGGACTCCGCGCGACGTGCCGGTGACGCGCCCGCGCGCGGAAGAAGTCGCTGCGGCGGTGCAAGTCCGCGACCTTCTACCGCCGGTCGTGCGGCGATTTACTTCACCCCATGAGGCAACTCCGCGGACGCATCTGCTGTCCAACGGGCGGTATGCGGTCATGCTGACCACATCCGGATCTGGATACAGCCGGTGGCGAGATATAGCGGTGACGCGTTGGCGCGAGGATGCGACGCTGGACTGCTGGGGCTCTTATATTTTTCTGCGCGACATGCAGACGGGGGTGGTATGGTCGGCCGGTTATCAGCCCAGTGGCGTCGATGCCGACGACTATGAGGCGTCTTTTACCGAAGAACGGGCCGAAATTTCCCGGCGGGACGGTGACTGGAACACGACGCTCGATCTTGTGGTGTCGTCCGAGGATGATGCTGAAATGCGGCGTATCTCCGTGACCAATATGGGAACCAGCGCGCGCGATCTGCAGGTCACTTCCTATGCTGAGCTATCCTTGGTTCCACAGGCCGCCGATGTGGCACATCCAGCGTTTGCAAAGCTCTTCGTGCAAACGGAATTCGTGCCGGAGGTCGGCGCGGTACTCGCCACGCGTCGCAGGCGATCGGATGAAGAAGCGACGGTGTGGGTGGCCCAGGTGGTTGTGGTCGAAGGAGACACTGTGGGTCCCCTGCAATATGAAACGGATCGCGCCAGGTTTCTTGGACGCGGACACCATGTCCGCACGGCGGTCTCGATGATCGACGGTCGGCCGCTTTCGAATACCGTCGGATCCGTGCTTGATCCGGTGATGAGCTTGCGTCGTACGGTGCGGGTCCCTCCCGGTGGGACCGTGCGCGTGGTGTTTTCAACCATTATCGGCTCAGCCCGCGATCACGTGTTGGAGTTGGCCGACAAGTACAGCGATCCGAGAGTATTTGAGCGTGCCCTGTCGCTGGCCTGGACGCAAGCGCGAGTGCAACTGCATCACCTCGGTATCGAGAACGACGAGGCGCAACTGTTCCAGCAACTGGCCAACGCGGTGCTGTATTCCGATGTCTCGCTGCGGCCGTCTCCCGAAACACTTGGCCAGAGCACGGTGGACCGTGCGGCGCTGTGGGCGCATGGCATCTCCGGGGATTTGCCCATCGTGTTAGTGTGCATCGACAAAGCGGAGGATGTCGACATCGTCCGGCAATTGCTTCGAGCGCATGAATACTGGCGAATGAGACAATTATCGACTGATGTGATCATCCTGAATGAGAAGGCCTCATCGTATGAGCAGGGGTTGCAAGGCTCGTTGGAAGGGCTTGTGCGCGGCAGTCGTCTGCGTCTCTACCCGGATGCCGGCGGGGCGCGAGGCGGTATTTATCTCCTGCGAACTGACCTGCTCTCCGCACAGGATCGGATGGTGCTGCAGCAGGTTGCTCGGGTCGTCCTACTTGGCCGACGCGGCACGTTGGTAGAGCAGGTTACTCGCTTACAGCGCAGGAGCCGTGTTGCGTCGATGAACCTGTCTTCACCGCGCGTGGGCAGACGGCTGGATGTGCCGGTGCCTGAACGTGAGCTCGAATTCTTTAACGGCTTGGGCGGCTTCGCAGACGATGGGCGCGAATATGTCACGATTCTCGGTGAGGGTCTGCGGACGCCACGGCCTTGGATTAATGTCGTTGCGAATCCGTCGTTTGGATTCCTCGTGTCGGAATCCGGCTCCGGGTTTACCTGGTCGTTGAACAGCCACGAGAATCAACTGACCCCCTGGTCAAACGATCCTGTGTCTGATCCGTCGGGAGAGGTGCTCTATATCCGTGATGACGATTCCGGAGAAGTTTGGAGTCCGACAGCGCTGCCGATTCGTGACGATCCGGCACCCTATGTTGCTTGTCACGGACAGGGCTATAGCCGCTTTCATCATGGTTCGCACGGTGTCTTGGCCGAATTGCTGCAGTTTGTGCCGCCGGAAGATCCGATCAAGATCTCTCGACTGACGCTACAGAATAAATCCGGCCGCGCGCGGCGCCTTTCAATCACGGCCTATGTTGAGTGGGTGCTAGGGAACGCCCGTAGTGAGTCCGCACCGTATATCATCACGGAGATCGATCCGGAAACCGGGGCGTTTTTTGCTCGTAGTATGCTGGGCGGCGAATTCGCTGGACGCATCGCCTTTATCGATCTTGCCGGAGCACACACATCGTGGACCGGTGATCGCACGGAATTCCTCGGCCGTAACGGGGCCTTCGATTGTCCCCTGGCGCTGGGAAAAGGAGGTGAATTATCCGGGAAGGTCGGAGCCGGTCTCGACCCTTGCGCGGCCCTTCAACTGTCGATTGAGTTGGAAGCAGGCGAACGCGCCGAGATTAACTGGTTTCTTGGCCAGACAGCGCAGAAAGAACAGGCTCGGCTCCTGATTAATCGTTACCGTAAGGCGGATGTGGATGCGATTTTGCGCGAGGTGACTTGCGGATGGGACGACCTATTGGGTGGCATACAGGTTCATACGCCGGAGCGCGCCATGGATGTTTTGTTGAATCGCTGGGCGCTCTATCAGACGCTGGGTTGCCGCGTCTGGGCACGTGCGGCGTTCTATCAATTGAGTGGGGCCTATGGGTTTCGCGATCAACTTCAAGATGTCATGGCCCTCAGTGTGGCCGCACGCGATGTCACGCGCGAACATCTGCTACGAGCCGCTGCACGGCAGTTTATTGAGGGGGACGTCCAACATTGGTGGCACCCTCCGTCCGGACGAGGTGTGCGGACTCGGATTTCCGACGATCTGGTCTGGTTGCCGTACGCGGTGATCCAGTTTCTTGAAGTGAGCGGCGACATGACTGTGCTGGACGAAATGGTGCCTTTTCTAGAAGGCCCGGCGTTGGCTGAAGGACAACATGAATCCTATTTTGAACCACGTGTGTCCCAGACGCGCGCCACCCTCTTTGAACATTGCGCGCGCGCATTGGACAGGAGCCTTGTCGTCGGCAGTCATGGCCTTCCACTCATGGGTACCGGAGACTGGAATGACGGGATGAACCGTGTCGGCCAGCAGGGCAAAGGGGAAAGTGTCTGGCTCGGCTGGTTTCTGCATACTGTCCTCTGGGAATTCGCCAAGGTGGCGGCTCAGCGCGGTGAGCGTGCTCGTGCTGAAACGTGGCGGCTTCATGTGAGTGCGTTGAAGGCCGCGATCGAGCGGGACGGGTGGGATGGAGAATGGTACCGCCGCGCGTACTTCGATGATGGGACGCCACTTGGTTCCGCTGCAGACCCGGAATGCTGCATCGATTCCATTGCTCAGTCCTGGGGGGTAATCAGCGGCGCCGCAGATCCGGATCGTGGCGCACGCGCCATGGCCGCGGTGGAACGGCATCTTGTGAACCGACAGGACGGGCTGATCCGTCTGTTGACACCACCCTTTGATCAGATGGCGAGAGATCCCGGCTACATCAAAGGATATGTCCCAGGCATTCGTGAAAACGGCGGCCAATACACCCATGCAGCCGTGTGGACGGTGCTGGCGTTCGCGGCGCTGGGTGAGGGGGACAAGGCTGGTGAGTTGTTCCGCATGTTAAATCCTATTCATCGTATCTCTTCGCGAGCGAACGTTCAGCGCTACAAAGTCGAGCCTTACGTGGTAGCCGGTGACGTGTACGCTGAGCCGCCGCATGTAGGACGTGGGGGATGGACCTGGTACAGCGGTGCGGCGGGTTGGCTCTACCGGGTCGGTATGGAATGGATGCTCGGTTTCCGCTTGCGCGGTACCATGCTCTCCATCGATCCTTGTATTCCACGTCACTGGCAGGTGTATTCGATTCGTTTCCGATATCATTCGGCGGTCTATAACATTACGGTTGAGAGCCCACGTCATATGAGCCGCGGCGTGACGCTGGCGGAACTTGATGGCAAACCATTGATCAGTCGAGACAATATCCCCCTCGTCAAAGACGGTGAGCACCACCTTCGCATTGTGCTGGGGTGATGCGCGCACGAGGGGTAGTCACGAGCCATCATGGATAAGTCGTCGCCGCATACTGACTGCCGCGATCGGAATGGCGGAGCAGGCCGGGCTTCGGCTGGTGCCGGTGAAGCGCTATCTGCAAGGCTTGTTTCGTCAGCCCCCTCGTCAGCCGCTTCCCATCGCCCATCAATCACTCCTCGCGAACAGAGATCGAGCAGCACGGCCAAGTAGAGCCAGCCATCCGTGGTCCAGATGCAGGTGAGGTTTCTTGCTCGCTAGATCGGTAGAAGTGACATCTGCCTTATGGCGATTAACTAAAAATGGTTAATATGTTGCGTTGTGAATAGATTGAAGAAGAATAAGCTTGACTATAAAAGGTAAACCCAAGTAGTATAAACCATGGCGGGAGGATATGGCTCTCCAGTGAAGTACGCGCTGGTTCTTGGGCATCATGAAAGTTAGGGATGTTGGCATAGTTTCTCAAGCTCTGACGTTCCAGTTTCGCCGATTGTCCCATCCTTTGCGCTTCCCGTATCCTTTCTAGCGCGATCGATTCCTCAGTCTCCGCTGCTTCAATGCCAGAGTGCCGACGCAGTCCGACGGTCTGGTGAGGGTGCCCTCATAGACTAATCTTGGGACGTCAGTCTGTCACTGGCGGCAGAGGCGACTTCCCGGTCACAGATCGGGATCGTCTTCTGTCGAGGAGTTGGTGGGGTGTTTAACGAAGGGGTGTTCATCATGAGACTCTTTACGATTACGATGACGGGACTCGTGTTGATCGGAATGACTGGGCTGGCCATGGCGAATCCATCGATGCTACCCAAGCATCCTGGATATCCGTCAAGTGGAGAATTTGCGAACGATACGGGCCGGAAAAACTTAACCTATAGTCAGTCTATCGAGGAGGCCGCGAAGTCCGGAGATACAACTATGGGCACGGCGCTGATTGATCCTAAGAATACCAGGATACCGGAGCCTCAAGTTGTCGACCCATTAAAAGGGGCAGTTGAACAGCCGGTAAAATAGGTCATGCGAATACCAAAGAAATAATGCAGACGTGTCGGTACGGGCGGCCGCCATGGGAATGTTTCGAGCGGTCGTTGGTAGGTCGAGTGAGGGGGATCGAATGTCTATGTCGATGCTGTCATGTTTCTAAAGGACTTCTCAAGAAGGAGGGGCCTATGCAGCTGACACTGGCACCACAGGAGCACGAGGTATTGTTATGGGCGGTGAAGGGTACAATTTCGGAACTCGGGACGGAAATCGGTCACACCGATAACCAGGCCATGCGGGAAGATTTGCAGAAGCGAAAGGAGATTCTCTCAGTGATTCATGCTCGGCTCGGATGCCCGGCGTAAGGGCGTCTGTCCTTCTGCGCACGAGTGAACAGACGTTGGGAAAAGGCTGCGGCTGGGGGTGAATGATGGAGCGAGCTTCGAATGACAACTATCCGGGACTTGTATGTCAATTGGCTCTATTAACCCGCTCGGTCCCGCGTAAATGGTTTTCCATTATCTGGATGAAGGAGGATCACATGTCTGGGTATTTACTAGTTCTCACAATCGTTATTGGGTTTTTCTTGTCGGGCTTCACTCAATTTGTGGATAGAGGTGAATATGTGGAGGTGTCGAAGGGTGTGAAGTTGTGTTCCAATGTCACCCTGGATACATCGAGCAGGAGGCTCGATTCGGAGAGTCGCTTCTGGCGCGTCACGAGCAAAGCGCGGGCGAATGGCACGCAGGCCGTGGATGCAATTGACCTCGAAAGTTCATACGATCGCAAAAGCGGCGAGACCACGATCGAGGAACATCAATACGATAATTATGCCACGTTGTTTAAGAGAGCCCCGGAGCACAAGGGGATGCTGTTGATGGTCAGTCCAAGAGATGGTCAAGTTGAAGCGACAGTCGAGATTTGCAGTAAAAAGAAATAGGGTATCGTTCCAGTTGAGATAACCAACATGGGTGCTCGGGGATTTCGATGTCCTTTTGGACCATAGGCAGGTGAATCCTCGCTACGGAATGATGGAACGTGGACCTGGCCAAATGAGGTACGGTGGTTTCTTCATCGTTTCAGCGGAGCTGGGATAGAGCCGGAGGGCGTAACTGTAGGCGTATTCTTGGGCGCTCAGGCAGGTGGGGGCTGCAAAGTGGTTTGAGATAACTTGGAACGCCGCGCGGTCGTCCGTCTCGACCACAGCACTGTATAAGGCGCAGGAGAAATCTCCACCTCCCGAACACTGCGTGCTGATCACCAGATGCGATCCGTCCGGAAAGGTCAGAAGCGGATCCAGGTTGATGCGACTCACTTGATGAGTTCCCCCTCACCTGATCGGCATAACTTAGGAATGACTGGATGCATAGGGCGTGATATAGAGTCGCAAACAATTGCCTTCAAACAGTGCGCCTTCCAGGGCGACGACCGCACTCATGGCTTGCTCGCCCGAACACATTTCCACAAATCCATAGTCAGCCGATTTTCCACTGCACTTGTGTCGGACGATATAAGCGCGAGTTACGGTATCGTAAGTTTCGAATAGGTCGCGGAGCTGATAATCAGAAGTGGTGTCCGAGAGACCGCCGACATACAGGGTGCGTTTACTCACATCACCCTTCTTGTTGTTGCAAAGCGATCGCTCGTATCGATCAAGATTATTGCTGACCTCGTGGTTCGAAATAGGTATAGACGAGGACGCTAATCACTCCCGTAATGTACAGCAAGGTTGCTGCAGCTAGAGGGCTGTGAGCGAACCATTGGACGAAATTCTGAAAGAAGGACATAGGGTTGCTGTTCCTATTCAGCGTTTAAGAGACGGCGCGGTTTACGCGCCGGTATCTGCCCAGCGGCTCCGCGGCGCTTGTTTCTAGCTTCGACGGGCTCGTGGTTCTTGCCTAACGACTTGCTTTCCTGAGCCGTGGCACGCAAGCGAGTATCCGGTCCAAAGCTATACCTCGCCAACGAAGTGACTTCTCGCCTGATAGCTTCTATGGAGGATGTGTTATCGACCGAATCGGGATCAGTCAGCCCCAGCAGTTGCCAGCGGATCTTCGGTTTACGGACGGACTTCTTCTTTCCTGTTCTGCGATTCTTCCAAACTGATGTGAGATTCATGGAGAACTCCTTTTCGTCGGGCATGAGTTCCTAGCCAGGGCATACTGACGGATGAAACCGGGTCTGCTTCGATACCGACAACGAATTTTCTCATCTGCATGAAAGCGGGCGCCATTCATACCAAATGAGTGTCGGAACAGTGAAAGTTCAGGCTGTCTCGCAGAGACCAAGAGTGAGTAAGGGGAGTGAGCGGAGAGGATACAGCTCAAACAACGATAGACTTTAACATGCATTTCGTGAAGGAGTCAAATCTCGCCATCGGCTGATACAAAATAAGGTATTTGGGGTGCAGCTATATAGAATTGCATAAAGAATGTTACAGCATCTAGCATGGTCCCCGAGAGGGGGTGCCAGGCGCGCGAGTCAACTTCGTAGCCATGCCAAAACAATCACACGATTGGTGAACCTCAGCAAACACGCGCTTCGGGAAGGAGCCTATCGGGTGGCCCGTCGGCTCCAAGCCGTGGTCCTCAATCTGGAAGGCCGGACGGCGCCGCAAATTGCTGATGTCCTCAAGGTGCACCCGGTCAACGTGTCCATTTGGCGGCACAGGTGGCGCGCGGATGGGATGGAAGGAATACTGGAAGGCCACAGGACCGGTCGTCCTCCCAACCTGTCCCCACGTCAACGACAGGAGTTGGTCGACCTCCTCGACCGTGGCCCCGTGGCCTATGGATTCCCTGCCGGTGGCTGGACCTGCCCCATGGTAGGCCGCGTTATTCAGGAAGAGTTTTCTGTCGCCTACTCATCCTGCCCATGTTTCCAAACTCCT
>JAICWG010000042.1 GCA_025934915.1 Nitrospira sp. | reverse complement strand
GGTTGGTGACCGGAGGAACGGGACGACCCGAGCTGACCCACGGTCTTCTTGCTTCCAGACCCAGATCTTTGCGATCTGCCCCGTTCCCGTAGTGCCATGATGCAAAACCCCTCAATGAAGATACAAGATCTTGCTCTGTGCGTTCGTCGTCTTCCTGTACGTATTGACACGCACAGAACAAGATGTGCCCCCAATTCAGGATTTTGCGACCCCATTGGAACTCTTTCTACCCGATGCAGCGGCAGGTGGCCTAAGCAGCACAGCCGGAATGAGTGACGCCATGACCGACTTTACGGAGGAAAAAGGACTTAACTGAATTGCGCATAGTACGGTACGGAGTCCCTGTCGAGATTAAAAATCAGTAGATTTGCTACTGACATACAGTAATTTCCACAGTAGCTTTTAATTGTACGAGCCTGTAACTGATTTCTCGGACAGTGTAGGTAGAAGTTGAAGCAGCCTGGTCATGGTTTCCGTTCGGAGGACCTGCCTCAATGAGGTCCGAAAGGCCGCCTTGTGATGAGATCAGGACACCAGAGCCAGCTGAGCGTAGCGTTCGTTGTAATCAGACTGAGTTGGCCAATGTCCGAAAGATGAAATCCTGAGTTTTAAATTTTAACACACCAGAAAGAGGAGGGTTATTATGGCTACCAGGGTACCGTCAGGGCGATTTGCATCCTCGGACATTACGTTAGGACTCGGTCTGCTTGCCGAGCTCGCTGGAACCTGGAAAGGGCACGGCTTCAACCTTATCGCACGTCCGGATTTCCACGATAAGACTGATCTTTACCTGCAATTGAATCACACGCATGAGACTTTGGAGTTCAATCCGATTAGTTCTCCTGTTCCCAACCGAGGTTTTGGCCAGGACGACATTACGCTATTTGGTCTGACATATCTTCAGAAGATCAATGATGCCGGCCACGATGGAGCACTCCATATCGAGCCGGGCATGTGGGTAACACAACCCGATACGACCTTCCCCTCAGAAAGTGTGCCGAAGTCACAACAGCTCGTTTTTCGGATGGGAACAATCCCGCATGGCAATGCCATCCTGGTATCAGGCATCGCGTCACCTTTCAGAGGTACGCCAGTGCTTAGGAGCGGAAGCTCTCAATATAACTTTTCATTATTTCCTTCAATGAAGCTCCCCGCAGCAAGCTGCGGGGTATCACAGAACTCAATTCCGAAGACTTCTCGGAAGGAGAGGCCAACCCCGTAGCGAGCTACGGGGAATGTCAAGTTCAATAGCACGCCATTTGGAGTGCCACCAACTGCACCGGTGGTTGCTATCAATGCCGCCGGATCGTCAGAGAGGCTTACCGCTCCGACCGTTCCTGCGACACCGTTTCCTCAGTATGATCTTAGTATTCCACCCGCGCCGACTCCGCTTCCGCCACCGTTAAAACTACAGTTCAACCTGAATACCAGGACACCTTTTGAAACGACACCTCCAGAGGCTCCGATTCCCAACACTCCCGACAATCAGGCGCTTGTCAATGATCCTATCGTGCTTTTGGAAAGGGAGATTCAGAAGCTCGTGCAAGAGGGATACGAATTTGAAGGGACGGTCCTCAACATCGCAAGCCAGACGCCAATAAATTTTCTGACAACGGTTAACAGCGGACCGCTCGGGCCACAAGCGCAAGTAAGTGTGCCGCAATTTGGTGGAGGCACCGAGAACATTCAATTCCTGGCCGGCTCCCAGGTAAACGTTGGTGGAAACCAAGAGTCTGTGCAGAATGCCGAAACCGCGCTGGTCTATGCCACTTTCTGGATTGAGCGGGCTACAAATCCCAAGACCGGACATTTCGTCTTGCAACTCCAGTATGCTCAATTTGTGCTCCTGGATTTTCCGATATTTCATCTTCTGAACCCGGCTCAGACCACCCCGCCTACGGCCCCGACATTCGTTAATCTTGGATGGCCCCACATCTCGGTGGCGACGCTACGCAAGACTTTCGGTTGCTAGGGTCAGGACTCATTAATTGAGGGCGGTTTCAAGTTCCAAGTGCAACGGGTGATGATGGCGCAGGTGCGCATAGACTTCCAGGGGCGTGGCAAAGTCGAGACATTTTCGTGGGCGCGTGTTCAGCCGATGGGCAATGGCGTTCAACTCACGTTAGGTATAGCAAGACAGGTCCGTGCCCTTGGGCAGGTACCAAGAATAGGGATTGAGGTCACGTCTTGTTCTGTGCATACCGGCGAACAGAGTCTGAGGAGTCGAGTACGAGATGGTGGGTCTTGCAATCATATAGGGTTTTCATCGAACTTCTTTGCCCGCAGCGAAGGATGACGCAAATTGGACAGGAGGAAAGTCAACTGCTTGTCGAACTTGGCTTGGCGCTCCGAGGACAACCACCGGTATTGTTTGCGAAAATGTAGAGTGAAGGACGCCGTCATGCAGTCCGACGGCGGAGGGCACGGATGGTCGCCTGCGCAGTAGGAAATGGCCCCTTCATGCGGCCCCGTTTGACATCGTTGAGGGCCAACTTCAGTTCCTGGTCGATCAAGCGCTTTGGAATTAAGGTAATTGTTCGCCCCTCGACCTTGGCCTCGAAGAGATCTCCGACTGCCACGCCCGCCTTAGACCGAACTTGTGGTGGAAGTATCACTTGGTAGCGCGATTTGACTTTGATAAGGGCCATGACAACCCCACCTAGGTTGGAACCCGTTTCACTATAGGTCTACAGGCCGCAGGCTGTCAACGAAAGGTGGTGGCGTACCACAGGGAATGAGGTCAGCCTTGTTCTATGCACACCGAAGAGCAGTGTCTTGAGGAGTCGAGCACGAAATGGAAGGTCTTGTAATCGTATAGGGTTTCTGCTTCACCCGCTTCATCGCTGGCTCATGTATAAGACTAACCCTGGCTCTTAAAAAACACCGCCGCCAGGGCGGGAACGGTCACCGTCAACGAATGGGACCGCGCATGCAGTGGCACCGGTGCGGCCTCGACGCCGCCTCCGTTGCCCCAGTCGCCGCCTCCATACCAGGCAGAATCACTATTGAGAATTTCCTGCCAGTATCCCCCCCGTGGAACCCCTACCCGATAATTCAGCCGCGGAACCGGCGTGAAATTGCACACCACCACGACCAGATCCTGCGTCGTGTGGCCCTTGCGCATCAGGCTGATGACACTCGACTCCGCGTCATTGCAATCGATCCACTCGAATCCATGGGGAGTCAAATCGTCCTCGTGCAGGGCCAGTTCGCTCCGATAGACGCGGTTGAGATCCGCGACCCATCGTTGAATACCCAGATGGCTTGCATGTTGGAGTTGCTCCCATTCCAATTGGCCGTCATGCGCCCATTCCGTGCGCTGGGCAATTTCTCCACCCATGAAGAGCAGCTTTTTGGCCGCCTGCGCGTACATGTACCCGAACAAGACCCGAAGATTGGCGAACTTCTGCCAGTCGTCTCCCGGCATCTTTTCGAGCAGCGAGCGCTTTCCGTACACCACTTCGTCATGAGACAGCGGCAAGACGAAATTCTCGTGAAACGCATAGAGCATGCGAAACGTAAGATTCTGATGGTGATAATGCCGGTAGATCGGATCGGTCTGCATATATGTCAAGGTGTCATGCATCCAGCCCATATCCCACTTCAGGCCGAAGCCCAGCCCCCCGACGTAGCCCGGACGCGAGACCGCCGGCCAGGAGGTGGATTCCTCCGCCGTGGTTTGCACGTCCGGATACCGCGTATAGACTTCGTCGTTGAATCGCCGTAGAAAGGCGACCGCATCCAGGTTCTCTCGCCCACCGTACTGGTTCGGAATCCATTCACCTTCCTTGCGCGCATAATCCAGATACAGCATCGACGCGACCGCATCGACCCGTAGTCCGTCGATATGATACTTCTCGAGCCAGAACAGCGCGCTGCTGATCAAGAAGCTGCGCACCTCATTGCGACCGTAGTTGAAGATGAAGGTCTTCCATTCCGGATGAAAGCCCTGCTTCGGGTGTGCATGCTCATACAGGTGTGTCCCGTCGAAGTAGCCCAGTCCATGCGCGTCGGTGGGAAAATGCGACGGCACCCAGTCCAGGATGACTCCGATGCCGTGCTGGTGCAGAATATCGATCAAGTACATGAGATCTTGAGGGCTGCCGTAGTTGCCGGACGGCGCGAAATACCCGGTGGTTTGGTAACCCCATGAACCGAAGAAGGGATGGTCCATCAGTGGAAGAAACTCCACGTGGGTAAAGCCCATCTGTCTGACATACTCGGCCAGCGGTACGGCCATCTCGCGATAGCTGAGAGACCGATGGCCTTCCATGGCCACCCGTCTCCATGACCCGACATGCATTTCGTAGATCGCCATCGGCGCCGTCAGCGCATTCCTGTCCCGCCGTTGCTTCATCCAATCCGCATCGTTCCACTCGTAGGCCAAGTCCCAGACGATCGAGGCGGTCTTCGGAGGAATCTCGTTGAAAAACGACAGCGGGTCCGTCTTATCCACGCGATACCCGTTGAAGCGCGAACGGATGTGATACTTATATAGAGTACCGACTCCAATGCCGGGAATGAACCCTTCCCAAATTCCGCTGCTCCCGCGAGGGCGCAGATAATGCGCATCCTGTTTCCAGTCGTTAAACGAGCCGATCACGGATACCCGCTCGGCATTCGGGGCCCAGACCGCGAAGAATGTTCCATCCTGTCCGTTCACGCAGCCCGGATGCGATCCCAGTTTCTCATGGAGATTGACCAATGACCCTTCGTTAAACAGATACAGATCGTCGCGCGTCAACCTCGTCGGTTCATCCACAGTCATCATCGCTTCCTGTGTCATCCGTTCACTCCATAGTTCCGAATTCTGAAACCCGAATCATGGTGAAGATCTGATACCGATCCGCACCAATCGACAAGTCAGAATTCATATAGGTTGTGCGAGCTGATGTAGTCCGCTCAGTGGAATTCCTGCCCACGAAGGCCGGTTGTTCAGTTCATAACTCAATTCATAGCAGGCCTTTTCGATCAAATATGCATCCAGAAGCATGTCGCGGTCATCGGCCTGTTCCGGGAGGAATGGAACCTTGCCCGTTGTCTCGGTATAACCGGATACAAATGCATCCGCCGCTGACCGATACCATTGCCTCGTCCATTGTTCCAGTTCAGATCGCCGCTCGTCGATGCCAGGCCGACTTCCCACCCGATCAAGCACCGCACAAGCGGCATAGTGGAATGAGCGGACCATCCCCGCCACATCGACGATCGGAACATGTTTTGCGCGCCGCTCCGCCAACGGCCTGGCCGGCTCGCCCTCAAAATCAATAATTACGAAATCCCGACCCGTATACAAGACCTGGCCCAAATGAAAATCACCGTGGCATCGAATTCTGACCGCCTGAGGATTCCGCTTGGCCGGAGCCTCCAGCCGAGACAGCAATACAGCTTTCGATTCGAGCACGAGGGTCGCCAGTCGCCGGTTCGGTTCATGAACATCCTGAAGCCGTCGACTGAGCAATACCAGCGAGCCTTCGACAGAGCGTGTCATTCGATCACGCAACGATTGCCAATAGCCCGCCGTGCAGGGCTCCGGCGCAAACGCCGGATCCTCGGTATCCTGTGCCAAGGCGAGGTGTAATTCGGCCGTCCGCCGTCCGAGCAGAGCCGCAGCATCGGGATAAGCGTTGCTTGCACGCATGATCGAGCTTGAGTTGTCCACCAGTTCTGCTTCCAATTCGCTCAGTGTGTATCGCCAGGCATCGCCTTGATTCTCGACGAACCGATGCACAATCGCAACCGTACCCGGCTGTTGGTTGGGTCTTGTATATTCCAATGAACCAAGCACTGTAGGACTGTGAACATATCCGCGCGCCGTTAAGACTCTGCCGATCTCCAGATCGGGATTGATTCCCGCTTCGAAACGTCGATAGAGCTTCAGCATCGCGCGCCGACCGAACCGCACGGAGGTATTGCTCTGCTCTCCCTGCATGACGGACGATTCCACCGATGCCGCTTCTAAAATGGCCTGTGAGAAGGCGTGAGTGGAGGAGGCGTGGAGCACTCCCCCCTCGCCTTGAAATCTCTCCTCCTGCCGAACCGCCTGCAGCAATGCCTGGGCAGAGTCATGATCCCACAGGGCATCGTGCAGCAATCCGTCCTGATCTCCGTTTTGGCCGACGATGGTCAGCTCTGCCAACACCGCCTCCGGATGGGCTTGCTGCATCTGCAATGCCTGTTCGCCCACCGAAACGGTGAGCACCATCGTATAGAGATTATGACCGCTGTCTTCATAGGAGACGTCGATGAAGACCATGACCATGGAATGGGCGTCTGTTAGAAGAGGAATCGCCTCTTTGATGCGAACCGCCGCAATCGTTCTTGCCTTGCCTCCATACCATCTAGCGGACGAGAGGACCGGCGGCAGCAGCGCTTCAAGCGCGCCGACGGCATCCCGTTCGAACAGCCGTTCCCAATTGTCTTTGACGGTCAGCATCATGAAATGAAGAGTCGATGCTCTCAGCTCTTTGCTCGTGCCATCGACCATCAGCTATCCGCTGTCAGCGCTCGTCTTTCTACATGAAGTAATCGAAGTCATGTTCGGTTCGTGAGATTGCGCCTGATGAGAAATATATGTGCCGGCATCGAGTGCGGATCGAGCTTCAGATAGTTCCGTGGTCCCTCCCAGGTGTAGCAGGCCTCGGTGAGCAAATCCACCATCTGGTAGGGGCTGCCCGTTTGTAGTCCGAGTGCATGGAGATCAAGCTGCACCCACCCGGAATGGACATAGTGAGGACTAAGGTTCACCACCGTCAGCGTCACATTTTCTCCATCGACTGAACGCTTGCTGTACGCAATCAATTCTTCGTTATCCACAGGATGAAACACCAGATTCTCATCATGATGAAAGGCGGCATTCTCGCGACGGATGCGATTGACGCGGCAGATCAACTCTCTGAGGCTGTCGACTCGATCTCGATCCCATGCGCGAATTTCATACTTCTCTGAATCAAGATATTCCTCGCTGCCGGACCTTTGTGCCCGTGATTCCATCAGCTCAAACGCCGGACCATAGATACCGTAATTGGCTCCCAGAGTGGCGGCTAAAACAAACCGGGACACGAACGACGCACGACCACCATGCTGCAATTGCTCGGTCAGAATATCCGGGGTGTTGGGCCACAGATTCGAGCGGAAAAACTCCCGCACATCCGTCTTGGTCAATTCCGTGAAATACTGGGTCAATTCCGATTTGGTCTGCCGCCACGCGAAATAGGTGTACGACTGGGTGAAGCCGAGCTTCGCCAGGCGGTACATGACTTTCGGCCGCGTGAATGCCTCCGCGAGAAACAACACATCAGGCTGATCGCGTTTTACCTCCGCGATCAGCCACTGCCAGAATGCAAACGGTTTGGTGTGAGGATTATCGACCCGAAAAATCCGGACACCTTCATCGATCCAGTGAACCACGACATCCTTCAATTCCCGCCATAAGTCATCCCACCGGTCGCTTTCGAAATTCAGCGGATAGATGTCCTGATACTTCTTCGGGGGATTTTCCGCATATTGAATGGTTCCGTCCGGTCGTTGCACGAACCATTCAGGATGCTGCTTGACGTAGGGATGATCGGGTGAACATTGAAAGGCCAGATCGAGCGCGATCTCCAAGCCCTGCTCTTGCGCCTTACCGACCAGTCGCCTGAAATCCTCGGGCGTACCGAGATCTGAGTGAATCGCCTGGTGGCCTCCCTCAGCAGCCCCAATGGCCCATGGACTTCCCACCGAATCAGGATTTCCAACCGGATCATTATTCTTGCCCTTTCTGAATGTCCAGCCGATGGGATGAATCGGAGGGAGATACAAGACATCAAAGCCCATTCCGGCAATGTAGGGAAGGTGAGCTTCGCAATCTTGAAAAGTCCCATGGCGACCGGGCTCCGTCGCGCACGAACGCGGAAATGCCTCGTACCAGGCGCCGAATCCAGCCCTAACTCGATCCACGATGACCGCCAATTCCTTGTCATAGGTGGTCGGCCACGGATGGTCTGCGTGCCGTGCCATGAGATCAGCCAGTTCTTGTTCCAGAACAGTCTTCAGCGTCTGTTCACGCTGCTCGCCATGTTCCATCGCTGTCGCGATCGCGTTGAGCCGCTCTGCATCCACCCCGGCTGCGCGAAGCGCGGCCGCTTGGATCAAATCCCGTCCGATTAGGAGATTCACCGTCACATCTTGATCGGCGGCGACGCGTTTGCGCATATCCCGCTGCCAAGACCGAAAGTGATCGATCCATCCGATCACAGTGTAGCAATAGAGCCCTTGTTCCAGGACCTCGAAAGAGGCGCGCCACCGATCGTTCTCCACGAAGACCAACGGCACATCGGTCCACTGCTGTTCTCGTTCATGCCGGTACCGGATCATGCCGGTGATCTCGTCATGACCGTCGGTGAAGACGTCCGCCTCCACCACCACCGACTGCCCGAGCACCCGCTTGATCGGGAACCGCCCACCGTCAATTTCCGGCCGGACCCCCTCGATCACGACACGGCGGCGGCCATCGACATCCAGACTGCTGCCGTTGCTCGACGGACGCGCTTTGGGCAGCGGCTTCTCCGGTGCAGCAGCCACCGGACGGTCGGTTTTTTCCTTTGGTTGTTTCATTCCCATAGCTCGTATCTTAAAGACACTGGGCGTTCACGGCCTCGCGCCCATCCACAAACGTGACGCTCATTATTCTTCGCGTCGCGGACCTACAGATGCGTCAGTTCGTCGATCTTCTCTTCTTTTTCCTTTTCTTTTCCCCTTCCCAGGCGCCGCTCGATGGCCTCACGCATCAGATGCCGGATTCCGAGACCCACGCCAAGGGCGAGCGAGAAGACGACGCCGCCGAACGTAATAGAAAACGCCGAGATGACGATCTCTTTGGCGATGCCTAGCTGGGTCAGCACCATGGCAAACGTGAATAATAGAATCCCCCATCGAACCAGGCTCGCCACGATGCGCGCCTCTTGCAGTTGCGCATTCACCGCGGCGATCAGCGCCGCCTCCGCGAAGAAATTTGCGGACAGTACGCCAAGCAGTAATACTAACGCCGCCGCAAGCACATTCGGCAGAAAGCCCACGATCTGACTGATGAGATTGGCCGTGGCCGGCAGATTCACCGCGTCCACGCCCATGAACGCGAAGAGCAGAAACACCGTCCAGAACAAGACGCGACTCAGGACGACCGACGCCGGTTGTTTGATGCCGGCTTGAGCCAGCGGCTGATTGAGCCCGAACCGCTCGCAGAGACGATCGAACCGAAAGGCCGTGAGCACGCGCACCGTCAGCGCTCTGACGAGCCAAGCCATGGTCAATCCGACCAAAAGAAACGTGATGAGCGCCAGCAATCTCGGCAATACCAACAGGATCTGCATCACGGCGTCACGAAATCCTGCTATCATTGTGTCACGCCAGAGATCACTCATCCCGCCACCTCCATCGATCCGTAAGATAAGGCTTCATCGCCTCGAACCGCCGGCAGAGCGACTCTACGGCCGCCTCCACCTGCTCGGTGCCGCCGCGCTGCGTGTCAAGGACAAATGAGGCGGTTTGCCCGAGATACAAGGGTGTCAGCGATTTCAGCAAGTGTTCCCGGTGCAGCACTTGATCATGATAAGCCAGCGCAAATTCGTAGACGACCTGCACCCAGAGATTCTCGGGAAAATGAAATTCGTCGGACTCCTGGATTCCAAGCGTGAGGATTTGGCCTAGGGTCTCCGGCGAGAGGATGACTTCCCACAGCGGCAACAGATCGCGCACCCCCTGCCGCACTCCACTGACCATGCGGGCGATGTTGACCGGACCGGTGAGCGGCGCATATTCGACCGCCCCATACAGCGGCACATCGATTGACTCATGGGTGCGTTCCCAGGCCGGCTCGTAATTCTCCATCGAATGAAAGACCGCCCCAACGGCAGCCGCCAGCACATGGGCCAGATCGGCGGTCCCCAATTTGGAATCCTGCTCCTTGACACCGAGAAACGCATGACACACTTGATAGCCCTCGGCGAGCGCGACGGTCGTCATCCATCCGTCGAAGCTGATGCGGGCCGCATCCTGTGACCAGAATGGGTTCTTGATCAATTCCCGCGCGAGGCGACCGGAAAGACCGTAGCCGCCGCCGCTGGGATATCGCAGCCGCTTTCCGTACAGCGCGCGCATCAACGGGTAGAGTAGATTGTTCACCAACGTTCCTTCATACCGGTGCCGCCGGAACAGCGGAACGACGAAATCCATGCCGTCGTGATAGACAGGACGTCCCAGCAGCTCAATCCACTGGGGAGACAACGAGCGCAGATTGCCCTCGATGATGAGGCACACTTTTGCTTGAAGAGATTGCGCCGTCTCACACAGACGGCGGACATCGTCACTCCGTCCCAAGAGACCGGAATCCGTCCCAAGGCTTGCATAATGTCCCACCGCACCGGGAACGATGCGGATGGCGACTTGCCCTGCGGCAAGCCGTTCGACGATCTCCGGCGTCCCGTCTTGGGACCCGCCGTCGTAATTCACGATCATCACCGAGGCGTCGGAGAAGAATCGCTGCAGCCCTTCGATGATACCCTTGACCACCTGCTCGATCGTCCCGGCGTTGTTCAAGGTCAACAGGCCCACGACGACATCGGCAGTCACGGCCTGGTTGGAGAGGTCCTCGGCTGGTTCCTGTATGACTGACGGGTCGGTCATCGGTATAACCGTGAAACGCTGATTGGGCGCCTTCACGCCTCAGCACTCAGAACTCAACGCTCAGCACTTCTTCGTTACTGCGGCGACATGATCTTCAGTAATGTAAGGAAATCGCTCAATTGTCGGGTGATGAGGAAATTCCGGCGTACATGTTCCCGCCCCACTGCTCCCATGCGGGTGATCAAGCCAGGATTATTCAATAAATGACGCAGGCGGAATCCGGCCCCTTCCGCGGAATGGACGACATATCCCGTCACTTCGTCGATGATTTGCGCCGCGATCCCTTCAGCGTTGCCTCCGACTACCGGTTTCCCTTTCCACATCGCTTCCGAGACCGTCACGCCGAACCCTTCTTTAAGCGACTTCTGGAGCACGATTGTAGCAGTCCGTTGCAGCGCATTGATTTCCAGATCGGCTTCCGGCGGCAATTGCACCAGATGAATATCAGGATCCCGTGCCGCCGCCTCGCGTGCTTCGGCCAGCACCGCTTCGCCCTCCGTGTCGTGCATGACCCCGGACCCCGCAAGCACCAATCGGCAATCGTGGTGCTTCTTCACAATGCGATATGCCAGAATGGCGCCGAGCGGATCCTTGAACCGCTCGAACTTTGCCACCTGCAGGATGACCGGTTTGGTTCGCGGGATGCCCAGCCGATCCACGATCTGATTAATTTCGGATCTGTTCATTTCCCGATTCTTCGGACTCAGCGGATCGATCGAGGGATACACGAGAAACTTCGGGATCGGCAGCCGTTGCGCAAAGCCGGACAATGAAAAAATAGCCGCATCGTATTTTAGAGCATACCGTCGCAAAAACGTCCAGGCGCGCCGTTGCGGCTGAGACAAATCCAGGTGGCAGCGCCACAGCCAAGTCCCTCGCGTCCGATATTCAACCATCCCGGCCGGTTGATGATCGTGGATCATGACCATGTCCGCTTCCAGATTCAGCGCCTTGGCGTTCCGCTCATTGATCTCCCGAAAGGTCTGGTACATGTCCTCGGTGATCTTCTCGTCTCGTCCTTGCAAGGCGTCGGTGAGCCGCTTCACGACCGTAAAAAACTCCTGCGTCCCCGCAATGACCTCCCAACGGGTCTCGACGCCCAACGCGGTCATCATCGGCACCAAGCGCCGCAAGAGCTCCGCCGCCCCTCCGCCATACCGGACCGCACTCACATGCGCGACGCTTCGCCCCTTGACCAGGTCGCTCAGCCGATACAGGAAGTCGACCGTTCCTTTCGGCGACACTTCCCGATAGTCATCGAGCGCGGTGGTCATGGCGCTGTCTTCCTTCGCCGGCCTATTCTGGTCCGCTGATGTCAAATCGCGCTCCATTCGAGATTATAGGTACTGTCCCAGGCTCGCACCGTCGGCAGGCTGAGCCAATAGGAACCGTACGGACCGAGACTGAGCACGTAGGGATGGTCCACGATCTGCGGAAATCGGGAATCGCCGAACAACTCGATCGGAACGATGCCCTTGAACCGCGCCAGATTCAGCTCCACCGCCTGCGCCGACTCCGCCAAATTATGGACAAGCAGCACCGTCTCCCCTTCATAGGTCCGCAGATAAGCCAGAATCTTTTCGTTCGACGGGGTCAGAAATTCGAGCGTGCCTCGACCGAACACCTTGTGCCGCTTGCGAATGGCGATCATGCGGCGCATCCAATGGAGTAGGGAATGGGGCGTCTGCTTTTGCGTATCCACATTGATCGATTGGTAGCCGTAGACCGGATCGGTGACGAGCGGAAGAAACAACTTCGCAGGATCCGCTTTGGAGAAGCCGGCGTTCCGGTCCGCGGTCCAATGCATCGGGGTCCGCACGCCGTTGCGGTCGCCCAAATGAATATTGTCTCCCATGCCGATTTCATCGCCATAGTAAATGATCGGCGTGCCGGGCAAGGTGAACACGATGCTGTTGAGCAGCTCGATCTTGCGCCGGTCGTTCTCGAGCAACGGCGCGAGACGGCGCGCGATGCCGATGTTACGGCGCGCCTGGGGATCGCGGGCATAGGCATAATACATGTAGTCCCGTTCTTCTCCAGTGCACATTTCCAACGTCAACTCGTCGTGATTCCGGAGGAAGAGGCACCATTGGCAATTCGACGGAATCGGCGGCGTATGTTTGAACATATCGAGGATAGGCCGGCGATCCTCGCTGCGCAATCCCATGAACAGGCGCGGCATGAGCGGGAAATGAAACGCCATGTGGAATTCGTCGCCGTTCCCCAAATAAGGACGCACGTCGCTCGGCCACTGGTTGGCTTCCGCCAAGAGAATTCTGGTGCTGTACCGCTCGTCGATCCGTTTCCGGATCTCCTTCAGATACGCGTGAGTCTCGGGCAGGTTCTCGCAAATCGTGCCTTCGCGCTCGAACAGGTAGGGCACCGCATCGCAGCGAAACCCGTCGAGTCCCTGATCCAGCCAGAACTCCATGACTTCCAGCATCGCTTGCTTGACCGCAGGATTGTCATAGTTCAGGTCCGGTTGATGGCTGAAGAACCGGTGCCAATAGTACGCCTGCGCCTCGGGATCCCAGGTCCAATTGGATTTTTCCGTATCCACGAAGATAATGCGCGCCTTCGTGTATTTCTGATCCGTCGCGCTCCAGACATAGTAATCCCGCGTCGGCGCCTGCGGCGACCGGCGGGCCTCTTGAAACCACGCATGCTGATCGGACGTGTGATTCAACACCAGATCGACGATGACGCGCATGCCGCGCTGATGGGCCGCATCCAGCAACCCCCGGAACGCCTCGGTGGAGCCGTACGAAGACGCAATGGCGGTGAAATCCGCCACATCGTAACCGTCGTCGCGCAGCGGAGACGGATAGAAGGGCAGCAGCCAGAGACAGTCCACTCCCAGCCACTCGAGATAATCGAGCTTCTCGATCAGGCCGACGAAATCCCCGATGCCGTCGTCATTGCTGTCGTAGAAGGCCCGCACGTGGAGCTCATAGAGCACGGCATCCTTGTACCAGAGGGGATCTTGGTTCAGCATCCCATGCCTTCAGGCTTTCGCCAGGAATTCGTCGCACGCCGTGATGAGGCTCGACCGCAGACGCTCGAGGCTTCCCAAATACGGATTGATGGAGCGGATGCAATCCGCCAATTCATGCAAACCCAGGCCGGATCTGATCCAGGCCGAGAAGTCGCTTTCTTCGCGCCCCAACCGGAAATGCGCTTCGAACATGTGGAAATAAATCGCGCTGACATCGACGTCCGCCACCGCCTGTCGAAATTCCGCCAGGGACCTCACTTCCAGGCCGATCGGCACCTCCAGAATCCGGGAGCGCTTGCAATGAAACGGCTCGCCGAACACCACACGGGGAATAACGGACATCCGCGACAGATGGTCGTCGATGATCGAAATAATCTCTTCCCGCAAGTCCTCCAGGTTCGGATAGTCGAATGGATCGACCACGGCGAGTCGTTCGCCCAGCACATGGTCGCCGACCTGCATCACGACCCATTGCGCGAAATCGTTCGGATAGGCCCGTTCGATGAAGCGATGCCGGAGAAAATAGCTATGGGTATGGAAATGAATGGAATCGAGCGGAACCTCCTCGACGAGTTCGGCCAGTTCTTTCTCGTCCTCCGCCTGTTGGCCCAGGATTTCCTGCACCTCGCTGCACCCGATGAATGTAAATGTGGAATCGGAGATTTTATGGTGGGCCTGTTGAGTCATATGAGATATAGATTGCTACCTATTTGATGTGAACACGCATTCTTAGAATTTATAGTCTGTCCGCGGTGACTCTCACTGCAAATCTTTGATATGTTTCAACCCTAAGACTATGCTTCTCAGCATGTTCTATTCAATGTCATGTAGTGCTCCCCATTTGTCAAGCGACCAGCGAGGGCTGCCTGACATGAACCGCTGCGCTTCGTACGGTCCAATTGCATCAAGAGCGGTCATTCCTGGATGCAGCACAATGGCGATCGGCGTGGTGTCCTTCTTCAGTACCGAGCCGACTACAAGATGAACATAGCCTTCTCTCCATGTTACTACAGCTCGGGAAAGCTCTACATTGCACAGGAGAGGATATACGGTTACATCGTACACTTCGCGATTCCATGTAGAGCGCGCTTCCTCTTGTTGCACTCATAATTGACTGATTGTTCCAATACCGGATATCGTTCGCGCAAAGCATCACGAAGAAACTGAAACCAAGTGTAACTCCTCGCGTAATCGAATCACTCGCAACGGAGGTCACAATATGCAGGCCAACGGTCTTCGTAGTCCCTTTCAGAAGGGAAGCGGCCTGTACCATTTCGCGAGGATGCTCGACAAGATTCGACTTCATCAAGCCGGACGACTTCCGGAAGAGTATCATCCCAACGTTGGGTTACGCGCAGGATTGGACGGACACTTGTGCGGTTTCCTCTGCATCGAACACGCTGAAGTGTGCGAGCGGATTCGGCAAGGCGGCAGCGACGAGGATGTTGCCCAATGGTGCTTCCAGAGGGGTTTGCGGCCGAACAAGATGCAGATGCGGATCTGGAACGAATTTGCGCGCAAGTTCGGGTGGAACGATGTCGCCGCCAAGTTTCTCGCACGGATGAAACAAGAAGATGGCCTGGAGCATCGTACCGATATCGTCACCGCGTTTGAACTGATTGACCTCAGAGAAGGCAGAGACGGTGAATCACCGAGCGAGACGTAACACAGCGTTGAATGTCCAGGTCGAAGTATTGCTCCAACACAACTATCTACGAATAGGGCACTTTGCGACGGTATAGAATTTCGATCATGTCAGTTCTCCTCCTTCTCACCCATGCAATTGGTTTCGAAGAAGCGACGTCTTCATCCCGTTTTTCTCTGATGAATCATCACAGAATTCCCATCGAGATCTAAAACTACCGCCATGTGACACACGGGAGTCTGTCGTGAAGATGACTTTTGCAAAAGGCGCATCGTTGGGCGACCCTTCCGGACTCTTCAACTCAAGCCTCGAAGGCAACACCAGGCGCGCCATCGAATTCCCTGTCGCTGCCCAGAGCTACTTCGCTCGCCGCTTGACGGCGTACCCATAGGGGATAGGCCATGAAGGTTCCGAGCCGAGTTCTTGCTGCGCCTTGAGTGCCCAGTAGGGCTCCCGGAGCAGTTCTCGAGCGATGAACACCACATCGGCATCCCCGCCGGTCACGATCTCATCGGCATGACGAGACTCGGTGATCATCCCAACCGCACCAGTCATGATTGCGGCCTCGTCCCGGATCTTCCGAGCGAACGGAACTTGGTACCCCTTCGCCACCGGAATACGTGCCTTGGGAACCAACCCCCCGGAAGAGACGTCAATGAGATCGACGCCGAGGTCTTTCAAACGCCTGGCGAGGACCACTGATTGCTCGGCATCCCATCCCCCCTCTACCCAGTCGGTGGCTGAAATCCGTACAAAGAGCGGAAGTTCCACAGGCAACAGTCGGCGCAGGTGCTCGGCGATTCGGAGAAGAAACCGCATCCGGTTTTCCAGGCTTCCACCGTAACGGTCCGTCCGGTGATTACTCAAGGGTGACAAGAACTCGTGCAACAGATAGCCGTGGGCCGCATGGATCTCGATCGCTTGGAATCCGGCCACCACCGCCCGGCGGGCAGCGGCCTCGAACGCGGCGACAACCTCATCGATACCAGCTTCATCGAGGGGCATCGGCTTCGGGTCGCCATCATTGAACGGAATCGGGCTAGGACCGAGGACGGTCCAACCACCCACCGCAGGCGTCTTGATGCTGGCTCCTCCCTTCCAAGGCGGCTCACAACTGGCCTTTCGCCCGGCATGGGCCAACTGAATGCCGGCAACCGCCCCTTGAGAGTGAACAAATCTCGCAATGCGCGCGAGCGGCTCAATATGTTGATCCCTCCAAATCCCCATATCTCCAGGCGAAATCCTGCCGTCCGGAGTGACGGCCGTGGCCTCGACCATCACCAGCGCCGCCCCGCCGACGGCACGGCTGCCGAGGTGGACCAAATGCCAATCGCTTGCCAATCCATCCGTCGCGACATACTGGCACATAGGAGACATCACGATCCGGTTTCGAAGTGTAATCCCCCGGATCGTCAGCGTGCTGAGCAAATCGATCTCCGGGACTTCTCGATCGTGATCCGTGCTGGCTGGACATCCGTGGGCCGTGACATGAGCGACTTGCTGATCTGGTCGATTGGAGATGGACTCACTCATTATTTGGCCTCCATGGAAAGATGCAGATGGATTTTGGCATCTCTACTCAGTCTTATAGAAGTTGCCAAAGTCGTTGCTCATATGCTCATTGGTCCCTGGAGTGTTGGATGCTGACACGGAAACTGTACCCGTGACGCTCGAAGCCCAGCGACTCGTAGAAAGCGTGCGCCCGCTCACGCTTCAGGTTCGAGGAAAGCATGGCCTTATAGCAACCCTTTTCACGAGCCACTTCAAGCGCGTAGTGGATCATCTTATTTCCGACACCACGTCCCTGCCAAGCTGGATCGACCGCCACATCATCGATGACAGCCGACGGCGTTCCCAAATGCCCCAGATTGTCCATGATCAGCAGAGCGAACGTGCCCACGATTTGGTCGTTGCTAACCGCGACATAGATCGTGTAGTCAGGGTAGCGCGCCATACGTTCGAAGATCCGCTCGGCCTCGGATAGAGGGAGCACTTTTCCATCGTCTAAATCCGGCTGCGCATAGAGACGGAGTATTTCGGGGAGATCGGCCTTTGACGCTGCACGGCAAGTAAGTAAACCGTTCATGTGGCTATCTCTTTGCTATGCCAATGACCAAAGCTCGGCCATGCAGGCGAGCCGCAAAGTGGCGGGACGGCTTCATTGAAAGGTAGCCATCAGAACCCGCACCTTCTTACTCGCATCATTTGGTTACCCCCACGTTGGAATTCGTAAGGCACCTGCTCGAATACGACCTCGCGACCGGCCTCCCGAAGGAGTCTGACGCATCCTTCGATGAACGGCGACGGGGCGCCGCCTAACGCGAGCAGGGGGAAAATCCTCACTTCTCGGGCTACCCGACACAACTCCATCACCGCGGCATGATGAAACGCCTCGCCTAGCTGCGTGCTGTACAAAAACAGAAGATGCGAGCAGAGAGCCAGGTCGAACGCCACATCGTCGAATGGCAGGGATGGCAGCTCAGCCGCTATGTACCGCCCCTCCGCAGTCCCCTGTGGGAAATCAGCTAAGAATTCGTGCATCGCCGCCATCCGCACGCGCCCCAACTCTCCGACCGACTGGATGGAATCCCACACGAACTCATGTTGGTTCTGTCGCGTCTGCTCCAAGACCTGTTGATAGGTCTGGTCGATTCGCCGGCCAATCTCCTTCGCACTCCACCGATAGATAGGATCGCACGAAACCACGGACGCGCCCCGTCGCGTGGCATAGGCATTGAAGCTCGACGGCCCATCTCCGCAGCCCAGAATTCGGCCGGAAAATCCGCCTCGTCTATCGCGAACATCGAGCAGTACTCGTCGAACGAGCGGGCCCACGGCACGACTTGATCCAATGTAAACATGTCAGCGGTCTAGTCTGGTAAATCGTTTGAACTGGATCGTCGGTCTCGATAGAGTGAACGACCTCCGAATTCTCAGGGATTTGGATTGCACGCTCAGCTCAGCCCACTGCATTCGAATGCAGACCTTGGCACCTGTCAGGTTCCGCCTCAGGAGTCAGGAACTTCCCGGACCTCCCAAGGCTGGTTGGCGCCGGTCATTACTGCCTTCATGGTCTGCTCCTTGCCTTGCATGTTGCACCCCAAAATACTTGCCTAAACATCATCAGCGTACAGGGGCTGACGTTTGACATGAGCAGCCGCCGTAGACGGCCCGCTCGATGGAAGAGTTGGGCATCATTCGCCGATGACCAATTGAGTGGAATCACGGCGATTGACGAAAAGAACGTCACGTACCGATGGCGGGATAATTACGCCATCGCCAAGTGACCATTCGGCTGCTCTCGCAGCAAGATGCGCGGGGACTCCTTCCGAACCTCCAGGCCCGGGGGGGCACATCATACGTAGCGTGACCATCATGCGGAATAATCACTGTATAGCCTCTGCGCATAGCTGATCGCGCTGTAGCGGCCAAGCACATTTCGGACAACACCCCACACATTGCCAGTGTCCGAATACCCGATGTAGTCAGGCAATCGTTCAAGTCGGTTCCGATGAACCCATCGTCTTCTGACTTACGAATAATAACCTCCTCTGGTTGCAGTGCGAAATAGAGCCCCCAACCAGGTCGATGCGGCTCATCGATGGCTCCCACTGGCCCGTCATTTTGCAGAAAGATAACCAATGCCCCAGCCGCTCTGGCTTGATCAATAAGCATCGAAGTCGCATCCAACAAGTCTCCATTCTGGGGAACAGCATCGGCCCCCGTTACAAAACCTGCCTGCATGTCGACAACGATTAACGCCTCAGCTTCAAATACTCGACCGTTGCTCATAACGTCCGACACCCGAATTAAGGCGAGCCGCGAATCTGCGTCGGCTTGAACTTGACATTCCCCGTAGCTCGCTACGGGGTTGGCCTCTCCTTCCGAGAAGTCTTCGGAATTGAGTTCTGTGATACCCCGCAGCTTGCTGCGGGGAGCTTCATTGAATTGTTAGACGGCATCGGCTCGACAGCACCCTCCTTTGTGTACTTCATAGCACAACTCAGCCATACCAGTACCAAGCTGACGAACAGATGCTAAGTGCAGATTTGGGCTCAGCACCCTGCGAGGGAATAACGGCTTACCCTTACCAAGGGTGGCTGAACCAATCTGGATGATTAGTTCGTCTAACAGGCCGACATCGTAGAATTGACCAGCGAGATCACCACCTCCAACTATCCAGATATTTTTTCTGCCAGCAGCAGCCCGCATTTCGGCATGGACTTGGCGCACATCGCCATTGACGAATCGGATATCTGCACCGTCAATCACTGGGAACTTGCGGCTAGAGAATATCCATACTGGCTGGGCGTATGGCCACGATGAGCCAGTCTCAACAGCAACCTTTTCTGCATTACGCACCATCCATTCGTAGGTCGCTGCCCCCATAGCCAAAGCACCAACTTCCGATATGAATGCCGGATAGCTGGAATCATTCAGATCGCCGAGAGGGAAAAGCCACTCCAGCGAATCGTCTTCGGTTGCGATGAATCCGTCGAGGCTTGTGGCTGTGTAGTACTGAGTTTTCATGATTAGATTTTCACTCCATGCTGCCGTCTAACTAATAGGTCTGCTGCGATCTCCCCCTGCAACATAGCAAGGCAGCCTCAGCGATCTGTTGTGGGCAAGTCTACTGCAAGGCGTGCGCTAATCCATTGCTCGATCTAGTGCCACTCCCTAAGATAGGCTGCGAATCCCGCAATCTATCCGGTTATCGGCCCGCAGTATATCGTCGGAGTTAAGAGTCGTGGACCGTATGGCGGGCAAAGGAATGGCTCTCCTCCTTCATTGAACACCCTCTTCCAACGCCAGGAGAGCGCGCTTTTTTGCCAAGCCTCCGGCGTAGCCGGTGAGCGAACCGTTCGAGCCGACGATGCGATGGCAGGGCACAATGATGCTGATCGGATTGCGACCGGTGGCGGCACCGGCCGCTCGTGCGCTGCCCGGCCGTCCAGCTCGCCGTGCCAGTTCGCCATACGTGATGGTTTGACCGAATTCCACACTCGCAATCGACTTCCAGACCGCGCGCTGGAACGGCGTGCCCTGCGGCGCGAGTGCGACTGTAAACCGCGTCCGCTTGCCGTCGAAATATTCCGACAGCTCGCGCTTGGCCTGGCGCAGCGGCTCATGCTTGTCGGCTCGTTTCCACTTCCTGTCGATGCGGGGGTGATATTTCTGCCCAGCGAAATAGAGGCCCGTCAACGCTTGATCATCGGCCACCAACAATATGCGTCCACGTGGGCTTTGATAGTAGTCGTAGTACAACATGATTACTCCTTGGTCAATGAATGCCAGAGTTGCATCACGGCATACGCGCGCCACGGCCGCCAGGCTTCACCGGCTTCGAGCACGCGGCGCGCACTCTTCTCCTTCAGCGCCTTCATGACGCCGAGATCGGTATGGGGAAAGGCATCCGGCCATGCCAGCGCCCGCATGGCGATGTACTGCGCTGTCCACTCCCCTACGCCGGGCAGCCTGCGAAGCCGCTCCAACGTCGCGTCGAGATCTGCGTGAGGTGTCAGGATCAAGTCCCCGTCCGCTACAGCACGCGCAAGCGCGATCACTGTGCGTGCGCGCGCCGCAGGCATGCCCAGTCCCGCGATGAGGCCGACCGTCACGCCGGCCACGCGCGCAGCGGAGGGGAATACCGTGGTCAATGTTTCAAACGGCGTCTGGATCGGATCTCCGATCGCGACGGCTAAGCGGCCCGCGATGGTTCGTGCCGCGACAACGGTCACTTGTTGCCCAACAATCGCACGTACCGCGACTTCGAATCCGTCGAACGCGCCCGGCACGCGCATGCCGGGACGACGCTGCGCCAACTCACCCAACACGCTTGCTACTTCGGCCGGATTGCAGGACAGATCCATGAGCGCCTTGATACGTCCAAGCAATGGAGGAAGCACCCTGGCGAGCGATGAAGAGACAACGACATGCAGTGCCGGCTTTTTGGGGGACAATCCGATCTCGACCCATCCCAAATGGTCCTTCCCCTCCGATGCCACACGCACGGTGCGACGGTAGCAAAGGCCATCGAATATCTCGACACCGGCAACTGCCCGCGCACCGAGAAACGTCCTCATCGCCGGCCAATCGTAGGGCGGGCGGAAACTTAGCTCGAAACTCAGAGCATCGGCAACCGGCATCTCCTTATCATTTGCGCGCCGACGCAACTGTCCCGGTTGCAGACGATATCGCTCCCTGAAGAGCGCGTTGAAGCGCCGCAAGCTCCCAAAGCCACTCGCGAACGCAACTTCGGTGACCGGCAAACTGGTATCGGTGAGCAGGCGTTTGGCGAGAAGCAGGCGTTGCGTCTGCGCAAACTCAACGGGCGAGACGCCGAACTCGGCGCCGAACACGCGGCGCAAATGCCTGTCGGTGATACCCAGGCTCGACGCGACGCCTATCAATCTGTCGGAGTCGAGCGCACGATCCTCGATCAGGCTCGCCGCTGCCTGCGCCACGCGCGTGGTCGCATCTACGCTCGCATTGCCCGGCGCGAGTTCGGGACGACAACGCAGACAAGGTCGGTAGCCGGCTACTTCGGCCGCTGCGGCGCTCGGATAGAAGCGGCAGTTCTCGAATTTGGGCGGCTTCACGGTACAGACCGGTCGACAATAGATGCGCGTGGATAAGACAGCGACGAAGAATCGTCCGTCGAAGCGGGCATCACGCGCTCGTAGCGCGCGATAGCAGGTGACTGAATCGAGCATCATGGGTGCCATTATAGCTACGGCCGATGAGACCATGCTCGCCATTTTCGGACATGACAATTACATATCAGAAGCCAGGGAAAAGAAGACACGGAGTTCTGCCGACCGCGGCATACTGTCCGCAAATTACTCCCTCCCAATCCCCTCACTACGCCGTGGAACAGGCCTCAGCTTCACCTCACAACCATGCTCATCTGTCCGATAGCGTAGAAAACGCTTATTAGTCTTCGCAGATCACCGAGCGATCCCTTGGCCAAGATACATAATCCGCGAGACATTATCTGGGCGAACGGAACTTGACACCTACAGGCAAGGTAGCGATATTGTGATTGGCTTCACCACAACGGGACGCTCCACCATACGCATACGCATGCTGCACGACATCGCATTTGCTGTCATAGATCTCTCGCGCGCTGCAGCCTTTTACGACGCCACGCTTTCAGCTCTGGAGTACGTTCGCGTGTGGACAGATTCTATCGCGGTGGGTTACGGTTTACCCGGCAGCGGAGACAAATTCGCCATTAAACTCAGTTCCAGCCCGGTGGCAACTCCCAGTTCCTACTTCCACCTTGCGTTTGCGGCACCATCCCGTGAGTCCGTGGTCCTCTTTCATGCCGCAGCACTCCAACACGGCGGACAAGACAATGGGGCGCCGGAATTGTGCCCAGAATACGGAGAACATTACTACGCTGCATTCGTCATCGATCCAGACGGTTATCGAATCGAAGCTGTCATCAATGCACCGGCCTAACTAAGCGCTGCAGCGAACCGCTCCAGGCATCACAACCCATACTTCAGACCGCCCTCGCCCACTCGCCGTCACGCGCTGGAAACGTCAATAGGCTTGCCGTATTCTGCGAGTCGGTTAATCCATGTAGACTTGGGCACCATAAACACTACATTTATGGAAGCGGCATAACAAATGGCCTATTCATCAAGCACACATCAATGCTGCCAGCAGTGTCTTCATGACTTTGCCTTATCATCCCACTATCTTGCAGTTCAGATTTTACCTGTGACTTGAACCACACAGAAGAGGTTATCATCGGGATCTGCCAACACCACGAAATCGTCGCCCGGGCGATATCGCCATGGATACCGAGTTGCGCCGATCTTGATCAACCGCTCCACTTCCTTTTCCTGCTCGTTTGTATAGAGGTCGAGATGCAATCGACTCCGTCTGCCCGTCCGCTTTTCTGCCACCTGATCTAATGACACATTGGGTCCCCTGCCTAAGGGATCACACAGCACGACCCAACCGTCTTTTGCGGGCTCTCTGGGGGTATAGTGAAGCGCTTCTTGCCAAAACGACTTCATCTTATCGAACTCGTAACAACGGATGACGATTGAGCCGATTTTCATTGCAGAGCCTCACGTTTCTAGTAAATCGGGCACCGCCGCGATCCGCAGCTCTCGTGGCCCGACAGCACAGGGCGATCGCCTAGACCATACGGTGATTGAAGTCGAGCCTACGTGAAAACCAAAGACTTGTTCAAATCGCGGATGGTGAACAGAAACTCTCCGCTGCATTCGTGTCAAAACATTCCTGGTGCGTGGGGTTTGTTCCAGACTTCTCAATGCTCTAGTATTCGATTCTTGAACATTCGAAAATCGGCATGAACGTCATCCAAGTCGAAGAGATCAGAAAAATTTATTCCGGTAGCGCATCGACGCCGGTATGCGCCGTCGATGGGGTGTCCTTCGAAGTGGCGAAGGGACAGATCTATGGTTTGCTCGGCCCGAACGGCGCCGGGAAAAGCACCCTCGTGAAGATCCTCACCACAATCACCTCGCCGACCGCGGGCCGCGCCTCCGTCTGTGGGTTCGACGTGGTCCGCCAGGCGCTGCAAGTGCGGCAACAGATCGCGGCCGTCGTGCAACAAACCGCGGTCGAAACCCTGCTCACGGTCGAAGATAATCTGCGGATCTATGCCTACCTGCACAGCATCGAGCCGAGCGAGGCTCAAAAGCGGATCGATGCCGTCCTCGATGAATTCGAGCTGCGGGGAAAGGCGCGCGAGACGGCGCAAGATCTCAGTCTCGGCACCAAGAGGAGGGTGCAAGTCGCTAAAGTATTCATGGTCGATTCGCCCGTCATCTTCTTGGATGAGAGCACCACGGGGATGGATCCGGTGATGCGACGACGGGTGTTGGATCGCATTCGCTTGGAAGCGCGCAACGGACGGACAATCTTGCTCACGACCCAGGTTCTGAGTGAAGCGGAAGAATTATGCGACAAGATCATGATCATCCATCACGGCAAAACACTCGCCTCCGGCAGCTTGCAGGATTTACGGAGCCTGTCGTCTCGGATGTTCCGCGTGAGTTTGACCTTCGCGCGCGACCTGGATGTCAAGGATCACCTCCAATCCCTTAATCCAGCCGAATTTCGCGTGGAAGACGGACAGGCGGAATTGCTCTTCAAGGGCGAAGAAGCATTGCTTCTCGACCGCTTGGCCCATCTATCGCGTGTCGTCCCGATCAGGCATTTTGAAGTGCGGGGCGCGGGGTTGGAGGATATTTTTGTGGAGCTGGTCGGTGACAAAGATGCCGTCGGAGCCGACCCATGAACGGCGTGTCGGCCGTCTTTTACCGGGACTATCGACAGCGGATCACGAACATCGCGTTTGTGTTTTGGGATCTCTTCGTGCCTATCGCCTATCTTCTTCTCTTCGGCCTCGGGTTCGAGCGCACAGTCGGGCAATTTTCCGCCGAAGATACCTCCATGGGCTACGCGGAATTTTTCCTCGAGGGCGTGCTGGCCATGACGACTTTCGGCATCGCCATGAATACCTCCTGGGGAATTTTCATGGACAAGGATTCCGGTATCTTCTACGAATTGCTGACCTATCCTATTACCAGGCGCCAGTTCCTGGTGGGAAAAATCTGCTTTAACGTCCTGCTCAGCGCCGCTGGTTGCCTGCTGGCGATCATCTTGGCGAGCTGGACGATGGAAGTGACGGTTCGTTGGGTGTGGGTTCCCGTCACCTTGCTCGTCGTCATGGGTACCACCGCCGGATGGTTTTTTCTCTTCAGCATCCTGGCGGTCCGCCTGGCCCGCATGGATTCGTTCAATAGACCTCTTGCATAACCTCATTTTCAGGATTCCCTCGCCGTCCCAACTGTGATTCCATACCTCGCCAGTCAAGGGAGGACCGTCATGGAGATGCAGGGAGGGGAAGGAATGCCGGAGGAGATGTTCCGGCGATT
>JAICWG010000207.1 GCA_025934915.1 Nitrospira sp. | reverse complement strand
CGATGAAGACCTGTACAAAGCCAGACATTTGATCGAAAATTTCTTCGCCAAACTCAAACAATACCGCGCCATCGCCACCAGATACGATAAACGTGCCGAAACCTTCCTTGGTGCTGTGCATCTCGCCGCCGCCGTCATCTGGCTTAATTGACGACACGCCCTAGTATTACTGCCCGATTGGCCAACATGAATTGGAATCGCAAGACCGCCATCTATACTCGTGGTTTCAAGCCCCATGTCTTAAGGCAGCTTGAACTTGACATTCCCCGTAGCTCGCTACGGGGTTGGCCTCTCCTTCCGAGAAGTCTTCGGAATTGAGTTCTGTGATACCCCGCAGCTTGCTGCGGGGAGCTTCATTGGCTGCAGCCAAGGCTTGAGTTTGAGCTATTGGCGGAGGGGGCCTGGAAAACTCCCTTGTGGTATCAAGCTGATTTAGTCAGGATTGAAGAAGTAAAGAAATTTGCCAGTGACATCGGAATAATTTTCAATAAGGTGCCGAAGATTTACCATGCTTGGGCAGAACTGTTTGAAGCGAACAAACGCCCCTGGCTGATAGCAGCGGTGGTTGGCAGAGAATGGGAATATTGCCACAAGATTCAAGCTCATCTGGGCAAGCTTGAAGAGACCTGGAATGCCCTAATCACTGAGCGCAAGTTGACTGGACTTGATTGGCCTGTCTTGGATTCCAATAACTGGAAATCTGTCACACAAGAATTAGAGAAAGAAATTCAAATCCGGATGGCAGCTGTATGCACCCACCTCTCGTCTTCAAAGCGACCAGAGAGCTTTCCGGATTACGTAGGACAGTTTCTTCACGCAACGGGCGAATCTGTTTTGACTTCGTTCATTAAGGGAGATATAGAAATAGTGAAAAGACTCTTTCCTGCCTATTTCTTCGGATGCTTAAAAAAGTTCGATGAGCTCCGTCCTACATCTATAACCCCAACGGACAAATCCATTTCGCAATTAAGGGTTGCAGGAGCCTCGCTCCTAGACCTTGTATGTTTGAGCGGATATGCAAAGCTGTTTGCCGAGTTGCATTCCAAGAAAGAATTATGGAATGCAATAACCGACGTTTGGGAAAAGTATTTGGCTGCCGCTTCACCCTCTGCTGTACCAACGTTCTCAGCAATCGCGAACTTGACCGAGTCATATTATGGCATTGCCCATCGAGGACTTATACGAACACAGTGGACAATGACAGTCGATAGGGTTCTTGCTAAGTTGCCTCGAAGAGATATCGTTCGGAGCAGCTCATTAATATTCACGGAGAGCGTCGCTACTCATTCGAGCCCCTTAATTCGAGTCTTTGCGCAGGAGGATCTAGGCAGCCTCTATGGATGGTGAAGATATTTTCTTTGCTTTCTTCCTGAGTAAGCGACCAGAAGGGTCAGGCCTCTCATGGGGAAGAAAGGCCACCGACCTCGAGAAGTCCATAAAAATGCGGGAAACAGAGGATGAATAGAAAAACAGCTTTCCCCACCTCTCGAAGGCGCGTAGAGAGAAAATTTATGCCTCAGAGTGGCCAGTTGGCAAGTCATTTTCCGAGCCTTTCACGTGTTCCAGAGATTTCCCCAAAATTCCACATGTTTACGGAGGATGTGCAAAATGGGCTAATGCCATAATCTTAGAATCAGTGGATCTAATGGCTTTTCCGTTTCATTAACGGAAGATCCAGTAGCCGTTCAACTACTCCAATCCTTCACACGTCACGACCATGCATACAGCTTAGATGAGCTCTTATGCGACGCCGTCAATGGAATTGGTCAACGCTTATCGTGGAATGGTCGTGCCATATATCAAATTACTCCTGACGAGACACATCCAAAGATCATTCGCATGAGGTCATGTACTCTTGAGCGCCTATATAGGCTCCCAGGATTCTACCTCCAGCACGTACCGTTCGCAGATCGAGAACAATTTACAGAAAGGTTCCTAGTGGCCCCGAGCGCTACTGTCTGGGATCTCTGCATGCCATCTCAACTCGGCGGTACAAGGCGCTATTTACAAATAATTAATGGGCTAAAGAGAAATAAAGGAACTTTCCCGTCATTTTTTCTTGAAGATCTTGAAGCTCATCGAAAAGTTCCACGTTTTGACTCCTCGGAATATATTTGCCGAAGAGCGGGCCGGGATGCACGCCTAACATGTCTGTGGGGATGGAATAGGAGAGATTCCTCCCTCACTCTCGAAACCTCACTCTCGAAACCGAGTTCTTCCACCTTTACAGAACAATCACCTTCCGCTGGGCGCAAGCAATACTTCGTGACCACATCATTTGCGAACTAAACTTCCTATTCGAACGGCTCCAAATTAAATCTCGGATCGTAATTAAAGGTCTACCAACGTCGGAATCAATAATGGAAGCAAGACGGCAGATGACCGATGGAACCATTAGCTTTGAAGAAGCTATTAAGAAAACTTCAATATATGATTTCATGGCATAGGTAGCATGATTCAGCGAGTGTCCTAAATTCGACAATTCCTGGTACGTCATTCTCCTAGCATCAGCAGCAGATTGCAGTCTGGCCGTTGTCAGTCATGAAATAAAACGGTGGGGAGTCTTTTCTAAATGTAGAATAGTGTCAAGCCCATTCCTGGCTGAATATCTTGGAAAGTCAGCACCGCTCTCCACTCCTAGCGGATAAATTCCAATTCTGCGTCGTGTCTCATGGTAACGCTCGATGCGTTTGAGCAACGTCCGGTCCTTGGAGATGGATCATGCCGATCAGACGATCGATGGGTTTGTCGATTTGGCATGAAAAGATCGACAAGAACATTTTTCACCGCTACATTTCGAAACAGGCGTTCTGAAATTTCCATTTTAGTACTCCGACAGAATGCAGGGAGGAGCCAAGACATGATGCCAACCCAAACACCGACGGATGAACAGTTGAAGGACCAGGCGATCAGGCAAGCATTAGTGGGCGAGGCCGCTGGGGCGCGGCAAACTGCGAATGAGATCGTTGACAGACGGTACTTGAGAGAGGCTTGGCAAATGATGCTGTTCGTCGAATCGGAGCGGGGGAATGTCCAGGCCGTGACAGACACGATCCTCTCATGCCCCGATTCTTCGCTCTTGGCCAGTCACTTTTACCTTGAGCTTCCTCAAGTCTTCGTCAAGGCTGGGGATCGGTCTGGAGCCATCGAGATTGCCAAGGCCATGGGCGATGCCGGAGTCTTGCCGCTCATCGGCATTGCCGCCCATCTGGCGCAGGACGGAGATATCGAAGGGGTGCGAGAAGCGCTCTCTTATATTGATGATGAAGACTTGAGAACCACGATTCTGCGCAAGGTGAGTATCTGTCAGCCCGAGGGCGAGCGGCTTGACGGACTGAGCCTGATGGCAAACCAGGCTGCTCCTTCCGCTTCACTGGCTGCCTGACAAAGAGGGTGCAGAAAGTTGAGAGGGTACGAGTTATGGGGCGAATTCAGATTCAGATAATATGGGGTATGGCCTGGCAGCAGGAAGGTTGGAGAAAGCGTTCCGCAACGGTGTCGGGCGATTGGCTCCTGTAGAAGCGCGTATTATCGGATGACGTCATTCGAGGTATGAAAGCCGGCTCTGTGCCGTTGAGAAAGGACCCGCATGAAACCGCAACCATCCTTGTCGGTTTGGCTCCTGTGTGGTGCGGTCATTGGGCTCACAGGTTGCGGCGGGACACAAACCGTCACGATTCCTCCGTCGGCCTGCCCGACTATCACCGGACAACCACCGAATTTTGGTCCGGAGGCGCAACAGGCGATCACGATGAGCATCGCCATCGAACTCCGCGACAGTTACATGAAGGAGCGTGTATTGGCGGAAATGGATCAACCATTTCCACAGACCGCCACCAAACAGCAACTCGCGATCGTCGAAGGCGATCCCGGGTATATTCCATCCGGAGGGGTGAAGGTCACGCAGGCGAAGCTTGAACAACGTTTGGATAACGCCGGCCATCGAGTCAACCTGTTGGCGATCGATATGATGCCTTGGTTGCGGAAAGATGAGCTCGATCCACAGGATCTGACGCAAAACACGTATCGGCTGAGTCAAGTGGCGGTATCGACTCGTTCGTTCACGCTTCGCCTCAGGCTGATTCCTCACGTCATCTTCCCTCAGACCGTGGCGGATCTAATGGAGCGCCGCCGCTTCCTCAACTGCGATTCCAGCGATACGGATTGCACCGGCGTCGCGTTACAGCTCGGATTCTATGAGCTCTATGATAAAGGTTTCGGGGAAAACGTCGTCTGTAACTCCGGTCAGCGAAGCCGGAACTACGACATGATCTCCGCCCAGGTTTTGCAGGGTGTACTCGACAGTGTGAACGGCAAGATTATTCCATCGGCGAGTCCAGGCGGCCAGGCAAAGACCATTCCCGCCATGGCGCCGATTACTATTCCGTCCAAGAGCATCGTGGACATGATCTCCGGATTATTGAGTGGACCAGTCAATCTCATCGGTGTGGCCGTAGGGTCGGATCAGCACCTCAAGATCGGCTTGGTGTTGGACCAAGGCAACCAGATACCGTTCGATTCCACCACCGGGTTTCGCCATCAGAATGCAGATTGGGGAGTCTTGATCGAGAAGGGATTTCTCCAAGCCGGGATTACCAGCAACATCACGAGTCGTGCCGCTGCGAGCACACCGCCGGTCACCATCACCGCTACCACTGTCGACCTGCTTCCTGGTAAGTTCCATGTTACAGCCGGCGGCTTTGCTACAACGACGGGACTGAGCTGTAACGTACCTGTATCATTGGACGTATCGATTCCCGCGAGCATTTGCAAGAACGCCATGAACCAGTCGGTCTTAAGGCTGTGCCCGGGAGTGCCAAAGGCGACGCCCACAATCACGTTCTGTGCCTTCTGGGACACAATCATCTTCGGCCAAAGCACTGCGACCATTAGGACCTGGCCTACCTGCCCACCTCAATCCACCGACACCTGTCAAAATCAGGTTGTGCAATTCTCCGCTGGGCCAAACGACGTGTTTTATGCGACAGAACTTGATACCGACGGCGTGTTTTATCTCTCGGGGCGTAGCACGTTCATGGATACCAAACTGCCAGGAAGAGCGGCAACTCCCAATGCCTGCCCCTAGGGAGGAGAGGCAGAGACGGTGAGATGGTAGCTCGACTTGCCCACAAGCACTCGTCTATACTACCATCGCTTTGATCGGTACCACCACTCTATCTTTCTGCTTCATCTCTCCGTGGATGATCTGACTCGACAGCTCAACGACCGGTTCGGGTTTTCGGCGTTCCGGTCGGGTCAGGAAGACGTCATTCGCGCCGTATTGGCGGGGCATGATGCGATGGCGATCATGCCGACGGGGCAAGGGAAGTCGCTCTGCTATCAATTGCCGGCGACCCTTCTTCCTGGGTTGACGCTGGTGATTTCTCCGCTCATCGCGTTGATGCAAGATCAGGTGGCGGCCATGAAGCAGCGGAAGATTGCTGCGGCGGCGTTTCATTCCGGCCTCAGCGGTTTGGAGAAGAGCCGGGTCATGCAGGATCTCCAGCAGCGGCAAGTTCAACTGCTTTATCTGGCGCCGGAACGGATGCAGCATGAAGGGTTTCTCCGACTGTTGCGCTCATTATGGGTCTCGCTACTGGTAGTCGATGAAGCGCACTGCATCTCACAGTGGGGTCATGATTTCAGGCCCGACTATCTTAAGATCGGTCGCCTACGCCAGGATCTCACGAATCCACCCTGCTTGGCCTTAACAGCCACGGCCACCGCTCGTGTGCAGACGGATCTGTGCCAACGGTTGTCGCTTCGTGATCCGTTCCGATTGGTCACGGGCTTTCGACGGACGAATCTGGCCTTGTCCGTCCATCATAGTCAGACCCTTCGAGAGAAACTGGAGATGACGGAACGCTTGGTTTGCGGGACAGGGAAGGGCACGATTCTCATCTATTGCGCGACCCGTAGGACGGTGGAAGAGGTGGCGGCCTGGTTGGGACAATCTCACCAGTCGGTCGGCTACTACCATGCTGGGCTCTCGGATGAGCAACGGAGACTCGTGCATGACGATTTCCGACGAGGGACGGTGAGAATCCTGATCGCGACGAATGCCTTCGGCATGGGTATCGATAAGCCCGATGTCCGACTGGTCCTTCATTTCGACATTCCGGGCAGTGTGGAGGCCTATTACCAGGAGGCTGGGCGTGCGGGCCGTGATGGACAGCCTGCTGCCTGTGTGTTGCTGTTCCATGAACGCGATGTGGCCACGCAGGAATATTTCATTGCGCAGGCGTCAAAGGATTCTGAAGACGCCGAGCGTGCGGGACGCATGACGACCATGCTGCAAGAACTCCTGGGGTATGTGTCGGTGTCGACCTGCCGGCAGGTCGCGATTCTAGACTACTTCAGCGATCAAACTGAGCCGGCCTTGGGAGCTTGCGGCCTGTGTGATCGCTGTGTTGCGCCGGCACGGCAGCCGAGCCGGATGATCTCTCACGAGACCACCGCGTCCGCGAAAGCAATCCTGGAGACCGTGTCCTGGTGCGGGGGGCGATTCGGTATGGGCCGAATTGTCGACATTCTTCGGGGAAGCCGTTCAAAAACGCTGCTGGCCTATGGCGTAGAAGACTGTCCAACCTATGGCATCTGTTGTGCTCTGACGAAGGTGTCGGTGACGAATCTCGTCAAGACTCTCATCGACTCGAGGTATCTCCAGGTCCAAGGGACGGAGTATCCCACACTGGATGTGACGCCCAAAGGACGAGAGGTTCTGCAAGGGCTTTGCACGTTAGCCCTGGAACAGACAGAGGACTATCCGCCCGATGGATCGGTGAAGAAACCGCATCGCTCGCATGCCGCCCGAATGGCTATCCAGCAAGCTTCACCGCCGGATCGACAGCTTGTTGAACGACTCAGGCGACTTCGCTCTGAACTTGCCGAGGAAGAGGGCGTCGCGCCGTTCCTCATTTTTCACGATCGAACGTTGAAAGCCATTGCCGGTTACAAACCGGAGACGCCTGCAGCTTTGTTAGAGATTCCGGGAATCGGTGAGATGAAAGCAGAACGATACGGCCGTCGGGTGTTGGCTGTGGTCAATGAACATCAATAGCCCAGGGACTTTCACCAGGATGTGAAAGATCCTACCTCTGTGGGTGCCTCTCGTATTGCCGGCAGTCCTTGGTCAAGCCTGCGGCTCCACTCACCGGCTAGGCTGCTTCGACCGGCCGAACCTCTTTTTTCGCCAAAGCCAAGCGTGTCGCGAGCCAGCTGGCTCTCCGAGTGGGTCGCACCATCCGATTATGATGGATCAACGGGTCCTCGATATTGCCGCATGTCATACACCGTAGTCCGCGCACCCACATCGACTGATAACTTTCTTGCATATCCAGTAAATGGTCCACGACCATGAGTCCGCTGCATCT